>NZ_CAXBJS010000165.1:0-5858 GCF_963976025.1 uncultured Arenimonas sp. | reverse complement strand
GGCTTTCTCAATGACGTCCCCCCGCCCCACCGCCCAGGCCCTTGCCGGCAATCTGCGCCGGCTGATGGCACACCACGGGCTTTCCCAGGCTCAGCTTGGCAAGAAGGCCGGGGTTGGCCAGAGCACCCTTTCGAACCTCCTAGACGACAAGGCACCGCTCGAGGTCAATCCCAGAGCCACGACGATCGAGCAACTGGCCTCGTTCTTTCAGGTTCCGAGCTGGCAGCTGCTCATTCCAGAGCTCTCGCTCGACCTGCTCCTCTCCGACCACCTGGGACAGCTGATCGCGAACTACCGCGACGCCACCTCCGAGGGGCGGGAAACCATCAGCCGTATCGCTGAGAGCGAAGCCCGCTACGCGACGGCGGGCATCTCCAAGAAGGCCAGCTAGCTCACAAACAGGGGAACGCCATGGGGTTATTCGGAAATCTGATGAACGCTGTCGGCGGAATGGCCGGCATCAAGACGATGCAGCTGGGCTCCGATCGGCTGCTCCTAAACCACACGATCTTGGATCCGTTCGCCGTCCCGGGCCCTCTGAAGGACATGGCCAACGAGGCGATACGACGGTCTTTCCTGACGGAGATACCCACCATCACCGAGTTTGAGGCGGCGCTTTTGAAGCTCGCGGTCTACTGCAAAGCTGCCGAGGCCATCGAGAGTTCCGAGCACTTGGAGCTTTTCCAAACGGCGGTGACGCAGATTCGCGAGGTGGCCGAACCCGGTTCAATCCGGCCCGCCATTTCCTTGCAGGTGACAGCCGACACCGGCCACTGACCCCTTTCGGTCTCAGACTCCGTTCCGCGCCCGATTACCGGCTTACCGGTACCTCTGCGCGACTTTTTCGCCCCGGCTATCGCTATACCGCTTGACTCCCTGAGAATCTATCGCTATACAGATAGCCGTCCTACGGGAGGCGGCTATGCGCAATGGGGATCGAGGGCTTGCTTGGGGTCTGGCGGCGGTTCTGGCTATCGGGCTGGGAATCGTGGGCCAGGAGGCCGAAGAGCGGCGTGAAGTGGAGCAGGTGCAGGCGGTAACGACCGCCGTGCCCACCGAATGCCTGGCGCTGGCGGTCCTAACCGCGGCGGCGGACGGCGACTGGCTCGAGCAGGCCATGATCGTGCAGACGATCTCCAACGCCGCAGCGCGCGACCAAGTCGACGCCTGTGCGGCGGCCCGCCAGATGGCGGCATTCGCGGCGGACGGCCCGTTCAAACGCTCCCCCACCGAAAACACCGCCCAGTGGTACCAGGCGCGCGAGGTCGTGCGCGCGGTTACCACCGGCGACTACACCATCGCGCCGGTGCTCTGCAGCTGGGCGACCGACTTCACCCGCAGGGACGAAGCCACCCCCGACGCAGACCGCGAGTCCTGCGAGGTCGGGCGCTACGTGTTCCTGCTCGACCCTGTCCCTCTGTCCGGTACCCCCGCTTACGCCGGCCAGCAGCTCGGGACCGGCGGGGTCGACGATTGGCATGCCGCAGCCGTCCGAGTAGCGGCGACTTTCCCGGGGGAGGACTGACCATGCGTCGGTTCAACCCCATCTCGTTCCTGCAGTGGCAGGAGCACATGCGGCAGACCAGCGACGACGACACGGTCGTCGACTGCCCCGACTGCCGTGGCGACGGGATCACTGCCTGTTGCGAATGCGGCAACGACCGCGACTGCGAAGAGTGCGAGGGCACCGGCACCGTGTGCTGGGGCGAGCTCAGCCAGGCCGAACAGGAACGCCACCTCAGCGTCGCGCGCTACGAGGCCGCTCTGGTGGCCGACGCGAGCGCCTACGCCGCCTGGGTCGGCGTGGATCCCACCGCCCTCCTGGTGAATTCGGGGTTCCGGGTCTGGTGCCACGTCGCCGGCAAGCGGCTGGCTGCCGAGAAGGTGTCCTGACCATGGCCCTGCAACTGCTGACGCGCCTGCACGAGCGCGGCTTCCGCCCCTCCGTCGACCTGTGCGAGCGAGAGATCGTGGCCAACTGGCTCGACTACTGCGCCGCCCAGGACCACGGCGACCCGTCCTTGGCCAGCGTCCGGCTGCGCCTGGTGCGCGAATACGCCGACCTGCGCGCGGCTTCGCTGCCAGAGGTGCGGGCATGACCGCACAGGCCCGCCGTATTGCGGCAAGGCTCGACCGGCTGGCGCTCGATCAGCTGCGTGCCGAAGCCGCCCGCTTGGCCGAGGAAAACGAGCGCCTTTGGGCCGAACTGCAGCGAGCAGAGTCCGCTGCGGGCTTCTGGCAGGACAACGCGCTCGCCATGCAGCGAGACCTGGAGGACGCCGGGGTGCCCGTGGGTCTGACCGCCGACGGGCAGGTTGGGGCCGTCGAGCGGCTCTGCGGCGGGAGCACCGCCTCCGACTACTACGACGCCGAGACGGCGCGGGTTGGTGCGAAGTGAATGCGACGGTGGATGTGCTGGCAGTGATGCAACGCCACGTTGACGCAGCGTTGGCTGCGTACAACACCGCTGCGCGCGATGCGTACAGCGAGGATGAAATCGCGGAAGCCGTGAAGCTCAACGAATGGTTGCGCGGTGCCGCCACCGCCCGCGCCGCCGTCGCGGAGCTGGTGGAGGCGGACCGGGAATACGACGAAGCCATGGAGGCGCTCAAAAACACCAGGAACACCGGCGCCAGCACTGAGAGCTGGAATCGCATGGTGAGCGCTAAGAATCGCCGTGCAGCCGCCCTCGCCAAGTTTGGGGTAGCTACATGACGGCGCGTGCGCAAGAGGTGCTGACGCAGCTGAACCGGATCGCCGGCGAGGTTGAGGCGCCGTACCCCCACTGGCTCGGCTCCCCGGCCGACCAGGGCCCGTCCTATTGCTTCGATTGCGCATCCGCGCGGGTCTCCGCCGGCGAAGCCAATTTCGTGGACGGCGGGTGGCCGCAGGACAACGACGGTTGTTGCCACTGCGAGGACTGCGGGCGGCTGCTCGACTACACGCTGACCGAATACGGCGTGGAGTCGGAGCTCGAGCACTTCCGCGGCACCCGGTTTCGCCGGGCCATCAATCCAGAGCTGGCTTACCACCTCGCACGGCTGCTGGAGCATCACGACGATCAGCCCCAGGTCCTGAAACTCCTTCCGAGGGTGCGCCGCGCGCTTTCCCGTATGGACCTGCAGTCGTGAGCGAAAAGCGCGAGCCCCTGCACGCCATCTGCGCCGACTGCGCCTACGTTTGGGTGGTGCTCTACATGCCCATGGCCATGGAAAAGGCCGCCGAGGCCATGGCGCACGCCACCTGCGCCCAGTGCGGCAGCACCGACGCCCGCGTCCACTTTCCCGAGGCACCCGCCTCCCAGCCTTCGCAGGAGCCAGCGGCATGTTCTTCCGCAACCTGACGTTCTTCCGCTTCCCGACTGCCCTTGCCCAGCACCTGGGCGAGCTGGCCTCCGGACAGGCAGACGCCGACGAGCAGCTGCAGGGCCTGCTGGCCGCCTGCGCGCTCCGGCCTGTCGGCGCCACCGAGTTCATGACCCGCGGCTGGGTGCCGCCGCTGGGCCGGGACAGCGAGGCCTTGTTCCACCAGGTGGGCAACGCAGTCTGGCTGTGCCTGGGTGGCGAAGAGCGCGTGCTGCCCGACGTCGTGATCCGGCGCGCGCTCGAGGAGAAGATCCAGGCCATCGAAGAAGCGGAAGGCCGGAAGCTGGGCGGCCGCGCACGCAAGCGGCTCAAGGAAGACCTGGTCATGGAGCTCCTGCCCAAGGCCTTCGTCCGCCCGACGCGCCTCAACGGCTACCTGGACCTCGAGCTGGGCCTGCTGGTGGTGGACACGTCCAGCCGCAAGGCGGCCGAGAACTTCGCATCCGAGCTGCGCCACGCCCTGGGTTCCTTCCCCGCGTTGCCGCTCAATGCCGAGGTGTCGGCGCGCGCGGTGCTCACCAGCTGGCTTTCGGGCGAGCAGATGCCGCAGAGCCTGGCCCTCGGCAGCGACTGCGAGCTGAAGGATCCGGTCGACGGCGGTGCCACGTGGCGGGGCGCCGGCGACGAGCTCTACAGCGACGAGGTCAAAGCCCACCTCGAGGCCGGCAAGCAGTGCACCCGGCTGGGCATGATCATGGACGAGCACGTGTCCTTCGCCATGGCTGAAGACCTCACCGTCCGCAAGGTGAAGTTCCTGGACGGCGCGGTCGACGCGCTCGAGGGCACCGAACAGGACAGCATTGCCGCCGAACTCGACGCCCGCTTCGCACTGATGTCCGGCGAGCTGCGCCGCCTGTTCCTGGTGCTGGCTAAGGCCTTCACCTTCAGCGCGCCCGATGATTCGGCCGCGCCGCTGCCGGAGCCCGGCGCGCGGGAAGTTCGCGAGAAGCCGCTGCAGGTAACCGGTCCGGGCGGCCGGAAGATCCCGCTCCCCAACGAAGTCCTCGACATCGCGCTCTGCACCGGCGAGGACCTGCAGGCGGCCATCGACGTGGTGCTCAAGACCGCGACCTGCAGCATTTCGGGCCTGCAGCGGCGGCTGAAGCTGGGCTACAACGGCGCCGCCCGCCGGATCGAAGCCATGGAGCTGCTGGGGATCGTGTCCGCTCCCAGCGCGCGCGGAGAACGCCATGTCGTCCGCTGAGCCGCTGGTGCGCCCGCTTGAGCAGCGCTGGCGGGAATACCGCCTTCTCGTGGTTCCGGCAAACGCGTCGCGTGTCCAGGAGACCTGTACCCGCCAGGCCTTCTACGCCGGCATGGCGTCGATGTTCGACGCGATCGTGCGTGAAGCGGCAGATCTGCCTGACGCCACCGCCGAGAAGGCCCTCGAGCAGATCAGCAAAGAGATCCGCGCCTACGCGGCCAACCCCACCTGACCTCTTCCCCTGGCTGCGCGGGGCGAGGGTCCTCCCTCCCCGAATCCCCCGCCCCGCGCAGCCCCTTTTTTCGGAGCTCGGCAATGACGATCGAAGTTCAGGTGCGTTTCCCGCTCGCGGCTGCCGGCCATCCCGGTGGCTACCTGGCCAACATCATCCGGGTCGACCAGCCGGTGGATGCGCCCACGACCCGTGTCAGCTCGCGCCGTGTGGACCGCAGCGAGCTGCGCTTCGCCATCTACGGCGGCATCGGCCTGCAGGTGGCGCACGCGGAGACAGCAAGGCGCTGGCCGATCCTGGTGACCATCGAGCACCTCAACCCCACGGTCGACCGCTGCCTGATCGTACTGCCGCGCACCAGCGACCACCACGCCGACAACATCGAACCGATGCGGGTGGTGCCCGGCGGCGCCGTGGAGATCGTTCTGCAGGCGGACCATGACGACCTGCTGATTTATGAAGAGGGCCACGCGGACGCCGACAGCGCGCTCGCTGAAGAGCGGGCGCTGGACCAGCTGCTCGGGAAAGACAACGCGACGGCCCTGGCCGCGATCACCCCTCCCCTCAGCCCCAGCGAGGCCTGAGCCATGCTGCAGCGCTTCCTCGACCGCCTCTGCCTCCGGCTGATCCAGCGCGCGAAGCGTCGGCCCTACGCGCACCTGGTCAACGAAGACGGCACGCCGTACATGGACCGCTACTGGCTGCTGCGCATCGGCGGCGACCCGGACGGCTACCCCTGGTTCGGCGTGCGGATCCACCACATCCGCTCGAGCGACACCCAGCACTTCCACGACCACCCCTGGAACTTCTTCAGCCTGATCCTCTGGGGCGGGTACTGGGAGGAGCAGCCGCTCAAGCACCTGCGCACGCCGCTGCTCGACGCCGAGCTGCACTGGGACCGCGACACGCGCGAGCACTACGCCCGCACCTGGCGCGGTCGCGGCTCCTGGGCGTTCCGGCGCGCGACCACGTGGCACCGGCTCCGCCTGAGCGACATGCCGCAGATCCCGCCGCCGCCGATCGAATCGCGATGCTCGAACGCGCGCGTGTGCCGCTC
>NZ_CAXBJS010000164.1:0-5862 GCF_963976025.1 uncultured Arenimonas sp. | reverse complement strand
ATCGTCGACATCCATGTCTCCGATGGTCGGTCAGGGCGACTGCACGCTACCTCCTTGAATGAACGTCGGGGCCGGCAGGAGATCAAGAGCGCAGGAGCGCAAGAGCGCAAAGCGCGCTCGCTTGCCCGCCACGAATGCACTGATGCTCCGATTTACCGAGTAGCCGCTCTCCCATCGGCCACCCCGTGGCGTTGAGGAGGTGTCGCGCGTTCGCCCCGGCCGACCATCGGAGACATGGATGTCGACGATGAGCCTACACGGACGTACTTGCGGCGTGTCGGCCGGGGCGAATGCGCGGCGCCTCCACCCGCGAAACCTACGAGGGCGACGCTTTGCTTGGCCGAAGGCCAAGGACCAAGGGCAGAAGATTCGCGCCTGAAGGCGCTCCTACAGGGGCAGACAAAAGAAAACGGCGCGGGATGCGCGCCGTTTTCCGGTTCCGGTTTCTCGGGACTGAAGCCCCTCCCACGGCGGATCAGCGGGCGCCCATTTCCTTGAGCAGGTGCGGGGCCGGATAGACCTTGTCCATGATCCAGACCATGTAGCGGTGGTCCACCGCGATCATGCGGGTCATCGCCGGGTCGAACACCCAGTTCGAGCTCACCGACTCCCAGTTGCCGTCGAAAGCCAGGCCAACCAGCTCACCCTTGCCGTTGAGCACCGGCGAACCCGAATTGCCACCCGTGATGTCCAGGTCCGACAGGAAGTTCACCGGCACCGCCGCCTTCTCCTCCTCGCTCATCGCAGCGATGGCGTCGAGCTGCGCCTTCGGCGCGTCGAACGGATCTTCGTCCGTCGCCTTCGCCACCAGCCCGTCGAGCGAAGTGAACGGCGTGTAGTAAACGCCATCCTTCGGCGAATAACCCATGACGTTGCCGTAGGTGATGCGCAGGCTCAGGTTCGCGTCCGGGTAGACACCCTTGCCCTGCTCGCGCTTGTAACCCTGCACCGCCGCCAGGTAGACCGGGCGGTAGCGGTTCTGGTCGCCCGAACGTGCGTCGTTGCGGTCTTCCATCGCCTTCATCGTCGGGTACAGCGCCACCGCCAGGTCCAGCAGCGGGTCGTCCATGGCCTCGATCGAAGCCTGGTCGGCCTTGAGCAGGGCCAGGCGGGCGTCGGTGTCGGCCAGCTTGGTGTTCGCGTAGGTGCGCTCGAGCGCGCGGTCGATCGCCGCCTGGTCGTTGCCGCCCAGCCAGGTGTCGATCGCCTCGACGCGCTGGTCGGCCGGCAGCTGGATGTACTCGGCCAGCCAATAGGCCATCAGCTGCTTTTCCATTTCCGGGTGGTAGCGCCGATCAAGCTGGCGCACCGCGCCTTCGATGCGCGGCAGGTCGCGCTCCTGGTAACCCACCGTGCGCTCGGCGTCCGGCTTGGCCGATTCGATGGCCAGGCGGTGCAGCATGCGCAGGTTGCCCAGCAGGCCACCGCCGGCGATCTGGCCGACCACCAGGTCGCGTTCGCGGGTTTCGCGGGCTTCGGCGGCCAGTTCGACCAGGCGCGCGTGCGCCTGCAGGCCGGCCTTGCCGTCGTCGCCCTGCTTGCGCAGCCAGGCCAGCACGGCCTCTTCTTCGGCGCGCTTGGTGCCCGAGGCGTCGATGCGCTCGAAGCCTTCCAGCTGGCCGGACCAGTTCTTCATCGCGTTCTGGTAGCCGCGGATCTGGCTGGCGTACTTCACCTCGATGTCGGCGTCGTCGTTGCCGGCCGCTTCGATGATGGCCACCAGGTTGCGCAGGTGCTGGCCGACCTTCGGGTACTGCCAGTCGGCCACGGCCTGGAATTCGTCGTACAGCGCGTAGCGGCTGGTGGTGCCCGGGTAGCCGGCGACCATCACGAAGTCGCCCTTTTCCAGGCCCTGGGCGGCCAGCTTCAGGTGCTGGTTCGGCTCGTAGGGCACGTTGTCCTCGGAGTACGCGGCCGGCTTGCCGTCCTTGCCGACGTAGGCGCGGTAGAAGGCGAAATCGCCGGTGTGACGCGGCCACATCCAGTTGTCGATCTCGCCGCCGTAGTTGCCGATGGCGCGCGGCGGCGCGTACACCAGGCGCACGTCCTTGATTTCGACCTGGCGGAACAGGCGGTAGGTCTGGCCGCTGAAGAAGCTGTAGAGCGTGCAGCGGTAGCCTTCACCCTGCTCGCATTCGGCGATCAGCTGCTTCTGGATGTCCTCGAGCGCCTTGTTGCGTTCGATGCCGCCCAGGTCGCCGGCGGCCGCCTGCACCTTGTCGGTGACGTCGGTGATGCGGTCCATCACGTAAACGCGGGCGTTGGGGCCGGCGGAAAGTTCTTCGCCGCGGGTGGCGGCGTTGAAGCCCACTTCCATCAGGTTGCTTTCGGCGGTGGAGTTGAGCTGTATCGCGCCGTAGGCGCAGTGGTGGTTGGTGACCACCAGGCCTTCGGGCGACACGAAGGAGGCCGTGCAGCCGCCCAGCGCGACCACGGCGCCCATCGGGTCGCCGGTGAGGTTGGCCAGCTGTTCGGGCGGCAGCTCGAGGCCGGCTTCCTTCAGCGGGCCGGCGATTTCCGGCAGCTGCTGGGGAACCCACATGCCCTCGCGGGCATGGGCGGAGAAAGAAAGCGCCAGGGCGGCGGCCAGGATCGTCACTCGCATGCGTTTTACCTCGGTGGGGCGAAACCCCAAGCCTAGCAGCGGCGGCGCTTGCCGGCAGCCGGTGGCGGCGTAGACTTTCGACAGGGGACAAGGGAGGGCTGGATATGCGTAGGCGGGCCTGGTTGCTGGCGATCGGACTGTGCGGTTTCGCCCTGGTTTCGCCGGTGCGCGGGCAGGCGCCCGACGACGCCCTGGCCAATCTCTGGACCACCCTGTGCCTGGGCGCCGCGCCCGGCAGCGACCTGGCCCTGCGCTGCGCCGAAATCGCCAACGGCGGCCCCGGCAGCCGCGACAGTTCCGCGGCGGGCAACTTCCTGGGCGAGATCCCGGGCCAGGGCCGGGCGGCCACCCGCGACGGCTCCCCCGACCAGGACCAACTGCGCACCGAACTCGGCGCCGGCTGGTCGGCCTTCGCCAGCGCCGACGTCGGCCGGCTCAAGCGTCGCGACGGCATCAACGAGGCGCCGTTCGACGGCGACACCTGGGCCCTGGGCGCCGGCCTGGACTGGGCGCCGCGCGCCGACTGGCGCTTCGGGCTGATGCTCAACCACGCCCGCGAAGACCTGGACTTCCTGGGCTCGGACGGACGCACGCGCATCCGCTACACCGGCGCGATGCTGCTCGGCGGCTGGATGGCCAGCGACAGTGTCTCCATCGATGCCTACGCCGGCCGCCTCGACGGCGACTACGACCTGCGCCGGTCCATCGACTACACCCTGCTCAGCGGCGTGTCGGTGCAGGCGCTGGCCACCGCCGACGCCTCGGCCACGCGCGACCTCGCGGGCCTGGGCGCGACCTGGAGCCACGCCCGGCAGGCCTGGGAATGGCAGCTGTCGGGTGGCCTGGACTGGCAGCGCACGCGCATCGACGCCTACACCGAATCCGGCGGCGCCGGCCTGGCCCTGGTGGTGCCGGGCCGCACGATCAGCAGCCGGCGCGCACGCCTGGACCTCGGGCTGGCGCGCACGGTGTCAACCGGCTGGGGCGTCTGGCAGCCGCAGGCCCGGCTGGGCTGGCGGCATGAATTCGCCAACGGCGCGCGGCCGCTGGCGGTCAACTTCGCCGCCGATGCCAACGGCACCCCGGTGGTCTTCGACACCGACGACGCCGACAACAACTGGGGCGAAGCCGGACTGGGCGCGGTGTTCGTGTTCACCGGCGGGCATTCGGCCTTCATCGAGTGGCGCACGCGCTTTGGCCACGCCTTCCTGGACGAACAGCTGCTGGCCCTGGGCTGGCGGATCGAGCTGCCCTGAACCACGGCTGGCTGCCTTGCCGGCCGGTTAACACCGGCGGCGTATAATTGCGGGCTTCACGGCCCCGCACGGGCCCCACGGACCGACGGACCGAACAGACCATGGCACAGCAGATGATGAAGGCGCTGGTGAAGCGCCACCCCGAAAAAGGCATGTGGATGGAACAGGTGCCGGTGCCCGCGCCCGGTCCCAACGAAGTCCTGATCAAGCTGGAAAAAACCGCGATCTGCGGCACCGACCTGCACATCTACAAGTGGGACGAGTGGAGCCAGCGCACGATCAAGCCCGGCCTGGTGATCGGCCACGAGTTCGTCGGCCGCATCGTCGAGATGGGCCCGGGCGTCACCGGCTACGCCATCGGCGACCGCGTGTCGGCCGAAGGCCACATCGTCTGCGGCCATTGCCGCAACTGCCGCGCCGGCCGCCAGCACCTGTGCCCGAACACCACCGGCATCGGCGTGAACCGCAACGGCGCCTTCGCCGAATACATCGTCATGCCCTCGTCCAACCTCTGGCCGATCCCCGACAGCATCCCGTCGGAGCTGGCCGCGTTCTTCGACCCCTACGGCAATGCCGCGCACTGCGCGCTGGAATTCGACGTGGTCGGCGAAGACGTGCTGATCACCGGCGCCGGCCCGATCGGCATCATCGCCGCGGGCATCTGCAAGCACATCGGCGCGCGCAACGTGGTGGTCACCGACGTCAACGACTACCGCCTCAAGCTTGCCGCCGACATGGGCGCCACCCGCGTGGTCAACGTCTCCAAGCAGTCGCTCAAGGACGTCATGAAGGACCTGCACATGGAGGGCTTCGACGTGGCGCTGGAGATGAGCGGCAACCCGCACGCCTTCAACGACATGCTCGACTGCATGTACAACGGCGGCAAGGTCGCCCTGCTGGGCATCCTGCCCAACGGCGCCGGCATCAACTGGGACAAGGTCATCTTCAAGGGCCTGGTGCTGCACGGCATCTACGGCCGCAAGATGTACGAGACCTGGTACAAGATGACCCAGCTCATCCAGTCGGGTTTCCCGCTGGGCAAGGTGCTCACCCACCAGATGCACATCGACGATTTCCAGAAGGGTTTCGACCTGATGGAAACCGGCCAGTGCGGCAAGGTCGTCTGCAGCTGGGGCTGATGGCACCGGCGCGGATACGAAAAAGGGCGCCCCTGGGGCGCCCTTTTTCTTGCCGTAAAGCGGGGTTCAGCCGCCGATCGACAGGGTCAGCATGAAACGGTTGTCGGCGGCGTCGCCGAAGTTGTCGTCGCCCGAGCCGTCGGTGCCGTAGTAACCGACGGCCAGGTTGACCGGACCGAAGTCGCGGTTCACGCCGACCGAGAAGTCGCTGTAGTCGTCGATGCCGGTGCTGTTGCCGAAGGTGCTGCGGCCGACGCTGATGTCCAGGCCCCAGTCGTAGCCGATGTCGAAGCTGCCGCCCAGGCCGTAGTAGAAGCCGTCGTCGTCGAGCGCGTAGACGTCGTTGGTGTAGCCCAGGGTGAAGGACCAGGTCTCGTCCAGGGCCAGGATGCCGATCAGTTCGTTGTAGTCGCTGTCGCCGTAGCCGTCCTGTTCGCCGATGTAGTTGTAGCGGTTGAGCATCAGGTCCAGGTTCCAGCGGTCGGACAGGTCGACGTTCCAGCCGATGTAGGTGTCGATCTCGATGTCCGGGCCACCGGCGCCGAAGTCCACGTTCGAACCCCAGACGCCGACGTAGATGCCGTTGTCGAAGGCCAGGTCGGCGCCCAGCTGCAGCGAGGCCTCGCCGTCGGTCTGGGAAACGCCGCGGAACATGTAGTCGGTGGCGATGGCGGCGTTCCAGCTGTACATCGACTCCTCTTCGGCCGCCTCTTCGGCGTCCTGGGCGGCGGCGGCCAGCGGCAGCGCGAACAGCGCGGCGGCCAGGGCGAAGGGCAGCATTTTCCGGGTCTTCATTGGGTCAGGTCCTTGCAGGTCGGGGCAAATTTCACGAAATCATAATCCATGCTGCGGCGCAGCAAGC
>NZ_CAXBJS010000163.1:0-5918 GCF_963976025.1 uncultured Arenimonas sp. | reverse complement strand
CTGCCACGTTGCCTTCAGTGCGCTGTTCTAGCCCGGCACATCCGCCCGGTCGATCAGCAGCACATCCTCGATGGGACTGGTGAAGATCCACCCCGCATTGACCTGTCCGGTCCGGCCGTGTTGCCGAATCAACGCGATGATGGCGTCGACCCGCTCGTCCTCACAAAACACGTCAAGTTGGATCTCCTGGGTGACCCGTTCGCCCAGCTCCACCGAATAGTCCTGCTCGCGGGCGCTCGACGCCCGCAGCAGGCCCCGGGCCTGGACCACGCTCAGCCGCCGCTCACCGGCGGCCTCCAGCGCGTGCACGATGTCGCTCATCCGATGGGCGTGCAGCAAGGCAGTGATGCGCTTCATGGCGTGGCCTCCTCGTTCTTGCGTTCGGCGCGGGTTTCCAGCCACTCGTAGAGCACAGGCAGCAGGAACAGGGTCAGCAGGGTGGCGCTGAGCAGGCCGCCCACCACCACGGTGGCCAGCGGACGCTGGGTCTCGGCCCCCACGCCGCTGGAGATCAGCATCGGGACCAGGCCCAGGATCGCCACGCTGGCGGTCATCAGCACCGGTCGCAGCCGCAGGGCCGTGCCTTGCAGCACCGCCTCGCGCACCGACAGTCCGCGCTCACGCTGCTCGTTGAGGAAGCTCACGAGCACGATGCCGTTGAGCATGGCTACGCCGAACACCGCGATAAACCCGATGGCCGAGGGCACCGACAGGTACTGGCCGGTCAGGAACAGCGCCAGCAGGCCACCAATGGTCGCGAAGGGTACGTTGGCCAGGATCAGGGCCGCGAACTTGATCGAGTTGAACGCGGTGTATAGCAGCACGAAGATGAAGAAGATCGTGATCGGCACGATCAGGCTCAGCTTGGCCAAGGCCCGCTGCTGGTTCTCGAACGCGCCGCCCCACTCAATCCAATAACCGGGCGGCAAGTCCACCTGCGATTCGATGGCGGCCGTGGCATCGGCCACGAACCCATCGACATCCCGGCCCCGAACGTCCATCTGGATCACCGCGTAGCGCTGCAACTGCTCGCGGCGGATGAACGAGTAACCCTCGGCCACGGACACCGTCGCGACCTCGGAAAGCGGTACCAGCGCACCCGAAGCCGCCTTGAGCGGGATCCGCCGAAGCGCTTCGACCGAGCTGCGCGTGCCGTCATCAAGCCGTACGGAAATGTCGAACCGCCGCACGCCGTCCAGCAACACGCTGACCGGCTCGCCACCCAATCCATTGCGGACGATGGTCAGCACCTCTTCAGCGTTCATGCCGTGCCGGGCCAGTTCGGCCCGGTCCACCTCGATGCGGATCTGCGGCTTGCCGAGGTTGGCTTCCAGCGACAGGTCGGCCACGCCTTCGATCCCCGCCAACACCGGCTTGAGCTGGCTGCTGATGCGATCGAGCTCGGCCAGGTCCTCGCCATAAAGCTTGAGCGCCAGGGTGGCACGCACGCCGGAGATCAGCTCCTCAACACGCATCTGGATCGGCTGGGTGTAGCCGGGCACCACGTTGGGCACGACTTCCTCCAGCGCCTCCTGCATGGCCTCCTCAAGCTCCTTAATCGAGCGCCCGGTGGTCCAGTCCTCTTCCGGCGTCAGCGCGGTGTAGATCTCCATGTAGTTGACGTCGGCGGTCTCACCCTTTTCCGCGCGACCGATCATGGCCAGCGTCGTCTCGACCTCGGGGAACTTCTTGAAAGCCTCGGCGATGACGTTGCTGGTGCGGATCGACTCATCCAGGGACGTCGAGGGAATACCCGTTACGCGCCACATGATCGAGCCTTCCTGCAGTTGGGGCATGAACTCCTTGCCGAGGAACGGGAACAGTCCCAAGGCCAGCACCAGCGCCACGGATGCCGTGATCACCACGGCGCGCTTGGCGGACAGGGCACGCTCCAGCAGCGGCCGGTAGCGCCGCTTCAGGAAGGCCACCAGGCGAGTGTCCTTCTCTTCCTTGGGCTTGAGGATCATCGCCGCCAGGACCGGGATCAGCGTCAGGCTCAACAACATGGATCCGGCCATCGCGAACGCGATGGTGAAGGCCATGGGCTTGAACAGCTTGCCCTCCAGGCCCTCCAGGCTGAACAGCGGCAGGAACACCACGATGATGATCAGGATCGCAAAGGAGATGGGATTGGCCACTTCCTTCGCCGCCGCCAGCACCGCCGAGGTCCGGTCGACCTTTTCGCCGTGGGTATGTCGCTCGGCCATGATGCGGTAGGCGTTCTCCACCATCACCACGGCGCCGTCCACCATCATGCCGATGCCTATGGCCAGGCCGGCCAGGGACATCAGGTTGGCCGACAAGCCACCAGGATCGAGCCCTCGATCAGGGCACGGGTCTCGGTGCCCACCGCCTTGTTGACCAGATCGGTGCGCTCGTAGACCGGGCGTACCACCATGCCTTCGGGCAGCGCGTCCTGGACGGTGGCCAGCTTGGCCTTGACCGCCTCGACCACGTCCTTGGCGTTCTCGCCAATGCGGGACAGGGCCATGCCCAGCACGACTTCCTCGCCATCGCGGGTCACCGCGCCAAAGCGCGGCGCCGGCGACTCGATGATCCGGGCGACGTCGCGCATATAGACCGGCACACCGTCCTCGGACTTGAGCACGATCGCGCCGATGTCCTCGGTCGAGGACAGCAGGCCGAGACCCCGCACCAGGTACTGTTCGCGACCCACGTCCATCACGTTGCCGCCGACCTGGCCGTTGTTGGCCGGCAGGGCCGCAATCACGTCGGCAAAGCCCAGGCCACGGGCGTACAACCGCTGCGGATCGATCCGGACCTGGTACTCGCGCTCACCGCCGCCCCAGGAACTGACGTCATCCACGCCCGGCGCCGTCCGCAGGATCAGGCGCACCGTCCACTCCTGCCAGGTGCGCAGGTCCATGTCGCTGACCTGTTCCTTGCTCACGCCCGGGGCGCGTTCGACGGTGTACCAGAAGACCTGGCCCAGGCCAGAACTGTTCGGGCCCATGCTGGGCTTGCCGTAGCCCTCGGGCAGGCGGTCGCCGATTTCCTGCAGTCGCTCATTCACCAGCTGGCGAGCGAAGTAGATCTCCATGTCGTCCTCGAAGTAGACGGACACGTAGGAGAGCCCAAACAGGCTCACCGAGCGGATTTCCTGCACCTTGGGCAGACCCGCCAACGCCGACTCCACCGGCGTGGTCAGCAGCAGCTCGACGTCCTCGGCCGCCAGGCCCGGCGATTCGGTGTAAATGTTCACCTGCACCGGGGTCACGTCCGGGAAGGCGTCGATGGGGACATCGCGAACCGCTCGCAGGCCGAGGAAGGCCACGACGGCGAAGATGATCAGGACCAGGAACTTGTAGCGAAGGGAGAGTTCAACCAGGCGGTTCAGCATGGCGCACCTCCGCGCTCGACGACGCGCGCGTCAATGACCATGACCTTCTCCCATCTGCGCCTTGAGCATCTGCGCCTTGAGTACGTAGGCGCCCTCGACGACCACCCGGTCACCAATGGCCAGGCCGTCGGCGATGACGGTGTGATCGCCGACCACCGGGCCGGGACGGACCGCCACGGGCGCGAGTGCGCCGTCGGTCTCCTTGAAGACCACGTTCTCGCCCTCCAACTGCACCAGCGCCGCGGTTGGCACCGCCAGCTGCGGTTCGCTGCCACCGCCGGCATCGAGATAGACCTCGACGTAGTCGCCGCCGTGCAGGCGATCGCCCTCGTTCGCTACTTCAATTCGCACCAGCGCCGTCCGGGTGTTCTCGGAGGTGCGGTGGGCGCGCTGCACCACCTTGCCGGGCAGTCGCACCGGGCCCAGCACCACCTGCGCGGTGCTGTCGATGGCGATGCGCCGGGCCTGCTCGGCCGGCAGCGTGGCATCCACCCACACCACCGACTCATCGACCAGGCGGAACAGCGTGCGGCCGGGCTCGATCCGCTCGCCGACCACGAAGGCATCCTCGGTCAGACGCCCCGCATGCGGCGCGGTCAGCGTGAACTCGCCATTGGACCGGCCCGTGGCCGTGCCCGGCAAGCCGTAGGCTCGCGCCGTCGCACGTGCCTGCTCGACGGTGACCTGGGCTTCCTGGTAACGGCGGCCCGAGACGGCCTCGCGTCCCAGGGATTGAACGCGCTTCCAATCCTGCTCGGCGATGGCCAGCGCGCCCTGGGCTTGGGCCACCTCCACGGACGACAGCGTCACCAGCGGCGCGCCGACGGCCACTTCGTCGCCCAGCTTGGCGTGGCGGCGGACCACCAGGGCCTCGACCCGCGGCGTGATCAGGGTGGTGCCGTAAGCGTTGTCCAGCACTTCACCCGGGGCCTGCAGCGGTTCGCTCAGTGAGCGCGCATCCAGGGTCGCCAGCTTGATGCCGGCGGCTTCCAGCGCAGCGGCGTCCATGCGAACCGGTTCCGCGCCTTCTTCCGCTTCATCGTGGCCGGCCTCTTCGTCATGCACGGCCTCTTCGTCGTGGCCCGCCTCTTCCTGGCCTGCCTCGTCGGCATGTTCAGCGTCTTCGCCGCGTGGCGTGCTCGTGTCGGTGGCCACGGCCTGGGGTGAAGGCGTCGCCGCAGGCTCGGCGCCACAGCCTGCCAAAGACAGGACCAGGACCGCACCGGCGGGAATCAACAGGTAGCTTTTCGGGTTCATCGCGAAGTTTCTCCAGTCGCGTCATTCATTCCGAGCCAGGCTTCGAGCTGGCCGGTGGCGGCGAGGTAATCGGTGGCGCGGCGCCAGAGCTGGCCTTCCAGCGCGGCGCCGGCAAGGGCGGTATCCAGGGTCTGCTTGAGCTGGAGCAGGTAGTCAGCGGTCGAGAGCTCGCCGGCGCGCCAGAGGCGTTCCAGCAGCTCGGCCCGTTTTTCGACATCGGTACCGGTACTTTGGCTCCAGCGGGCAAAGGCACGACGGACCGCGGCATAACTGGCCGCCGTGCGCTGGGCCCGCGAGGCCAACTGCGCCCCGGTGATGTCGGCCTGGGCTGCTGCGGCATCGGCATCGGCAAGCGCGGCCACGACCTCGGCCCGGTAGGGGTTGCGCACGAACAGCGGCACGCTGAGCGACACGCCCACCACGTTGTCCGAGACGGGACCGTAGTCGATTCGGCCGCCGGTGAGCGCGAGCGTCGGGTCCGGAACTCGGTCGCGTTGTGCGACGGTGACCTGACGGGCCGCCCCTTCGGACTGGGCCTGCGCGATCTGCCATTCCGGCAAGGCCTCCCAGGTCGTGGGAGCGAGCGCCACATCCGGCAGCGCCTGCGACCACGCCGAGTCCGAGGCCACGGCGTCGGGCTGTCCGCCGACGTTGCGGAAGGCTTCCTCGGCCTCGGCGGCTTCGGCCAGCAGCGCCGCCTGTTCCGCTTCGGCTTCATCGCGGGCCAGCCGGGCCAGATCCCGTTCAAGCGACGAGATGTCGCCCACGCCGAACTGCTTGTCGGCCAGATCGGCAAATCGGGAGATCAGCGCCAGGCGTTGCTCGCCTTGCTGCACCCGCCGTGACGCGCTTTGCCAATCCGCCCAACCCACCAGCCAGGCGGCCACGAAATCACGTCGGCTCAGCCGGGCCTGGGCCACGGCAACGTCCAGCTGTGACGCGGCCGCATCGCGCCGGGCACGACGTTTGCCGCTCAGGTCCAGCGCCAGGCTGACGCCCGCGGTGGTGGTGCGGTCGGTGCCTTCGTCATCGGCCGCAAACTGGACTTCGGGGTTGTAAAGCGGACGGCCGGCAGCGTCGGCGCGGGCGCGGGCGGCGGCCAAGGTAGCGTCTGTGGCTCGGGCGCTGGGGTGGGCGCGCCAGGCCGCGGTGACGGCATCGCGCAGGGCGATGGGAGACGCCGCGGGCGAGGCGGCATGGATGGGCGCGGCCAACGCGCCCGCCAGGAGCAGAACGATCGTCGGCAACGACACGACGCGCAAGCGTCGCGGGGGAGGGATAAAACGCATGGAAACATCCT
>NZ_CAXBJS010000162.1:0-5926 GCF_963976025.1 uncultured Arenimonas sp. | reverse complement strand
GACAGCCTGCGCTTCGAGGTGCTGCGCAACGACTCGCTGGGCTATTTCATGGGCGGCCGCCACGGCAAGCCCATCCACTTCCCGCCGATCCCGCTGCACCGCGAGGACGGCAGTGGCAACGATTCCATGGTGGTGGTGCACGCGGCGCTGTCGGGCAAGACCATCAACATCGCCGACGCCTACACCGCCGAGGGCTACGACTTTTCCGGCACCCGCGCCTTCGACGCCAAGACTGGCTACCGCTCGCAGTCTTTCCTGACGGTGCCGATGAAGGACCACGACGGGCATGTGATCGGCGTGCTGCAGCTGATCAATGCCAAGGGGCCGGACGGCGCGATCATGGCCTTCGAGCCGGCGATCCAGCAGCTGGTCGAATCCCTGGCCTCGCAGGCGGCGATCTCGCTCAACAACCGGCGGCTGATCGACCAGCTCGAAACCCTGTTCGAGGCGCTGATCAACCTGATCAACACCGCCATCGACGAAAAGTCGCCCTACACCGGCGGCCACTGCGAACGCGTGCCGGCGCTGACCACGCTGCTGGCCGACGCGGTGGCGCGCACCAAGGCCGGCCCGCTGGCGGACTTCGACATGTCCGAAGCCGACCGCTACGAGCTCAAGATCGCCGGCCTGCTGCACGACTGCGGCAAGATCACCACGCCGGTGCACGTGGTCGACAAGGCGACCAAGCTGCAGACGCTGTTCGACCGCATCGACCTGGTGGACGCGCGCTTCGAGGTGCTCAAGCGCGACGCCGAGATCGCCCTGCTCAAGGGTGAGATCGGCCAGGCGGCCTACGACGAACGCCTGGTGCAGCTCGACGCCGACCGCGAGGCGGTGCGCCAGGCCAATACCGGCGGCGAGTTCATGAGCGACGACAGGATCGCCGCGCTGCAGCGCATCGCGGCGTATGCCTGGCGCGGCCCCGACGGCAGCGAACAGCCCTTTCTGTCGGCCGAAGAGCTCGACAACCTGTGCATCCGCCGCGGCACGCTCAACAACGCCGAGCGCGAGATCATCAACCACCACATCACCATGACCATCCGCCTGCTCGAGGCGTTGCCCTGGCCCAAGCACCTGCGCAACGTGCCCGAATACGCCGGCGGCCACCACGAGCGCATGGACGGCAAGGGTTATCCGCGCGGCCTGACCCGCGAACAGATGAGCGTGCAGGCGCGGGTGATGGGCATCGCCGACATCTTCGAAGCCCTGACCGCCAGCGACCGGCCCTACAAACCCGGCAAGACGCTCAGCGAATCGCTGACCATCCTGGGCCGCATGAAGCTCGACCACCACGTGGACCCGGACCTGTTCGACGTGTTCCTGCGCGAGAAGGTCTACCTGGAATACGCCGAACGTTTCCTGCCGGCCGAGCAGATCGATCAGGTGGACTGGTCGAAGATTCCGGGTGTGTCGCCGGAGTTGGCGGCGGAGCTGAATCGCCGCGACTTGTAGGAGCGCCTTCAGGCGCGAATCCCTTCTTTGCCAAAGGCAAAGTCAAAAGATTCGCGCCTGAAGGCGCTCCTACACGGATTTTGCGCGGCGTTCGTACAGCCACAGCGCCGCGCTCGCCAGCAGCCAGCCCAGCCACCACGGCCAGCGCGGGCCGGGTTGTTCGTGGGGCCCGGTTTCGGCGGCGGGGGCCTGCGCCGCCAGGGTCTTGGTCGCCGCCTTGCGCTGGGCCGCGATCATCGCCGGATAATCATCCGGATCGCGCACCAGCAGGGGCAGGGCGGACTCGCCGCGCTGGAGTTGGTGCACGCCCGCTTTGGCCGGCCAGTAGCCCGCGCACGCAGACGTACCGCTGGCGGGGTCGATGGCCAGCGGGATCCGGGTACCGTCGGGGTCGGTCACGTGGTCGCCTTCCGACAGTCCGCACAGCATCGCGCGCTCGCCCAGCCAGGCCGGGGCCGGTGCCACTGCCCTGTCTTCGCCGCGCGCCCGCGCCAGCGTCTGCACGGTGCTGGCCCAGTGCTGGCCGAACGCCGCGCGCCGGCCGGACAGCCACCACCGGTAGCTGTCGGAAAGCAGGGTCGCGCCGACCCGGCCGCGGCCTTCGTTGCGCCAGGCCACCAGCGCTTCGCCGTCGGGTGCCAGGTGCAGCGCGCGGCCGTCGCGTGCGGACAGGCGCAGCGGTTGGCGCGACAGCAGGGGCGCCGGATTGTTTGCGGCCGCGGCACCCGTGGGAGGGACTTCAGCCCCGATGCCTTTCGCTACTGAAGTCCCTCCCACCGCGCTGTCGGGCCAGCGCAAACTGCGCACGCCTTCGGATGCCTCAAGCAGGAGGCCCCAATCGCGCAGGGAGGCCAGATCGTTGCTGCCCAGGCGGCCGGTGATCCGGACCAATACGCCCAGGCCTTCGCGCACCGCCTCGCGCAGCTGGCCGCGGCCGGCCGGGCCGAGCTGGCGCCAGGCGCGTTCGTCCAGCAGCACCAGGTCGAACTCCGCCAGCGTGGCGGCGTTGATCGGCAGCGGACGGTCGCCGAGCTGCACGCCACCACCCAGGTCGATGACGGTGTGCAGGTCCAGGCCGGCGTCCACCGCCCAGCGGCGAATGTATTTGAGCTCCGGCGAGGGGCCGCCGGCGAGCGCGAGCAGGCGCGGGCGGGCGGCGGCGATGACGTCAAGCCGCAGGGTCTCTTCCCCGAGCAGGGTTTCGTTCGTGTCCAGCCAGCGCAGGCCGAAGGGCGTGGGGCCGGCCGGGCCGGCCTGGGCCGTCAGCACGAAGCTGCCGTCGTCGCCGTGAAGGGCCGTGGCGAGTACTTCGCCGCGCGGGTCGCGCAGTTCCACCTTGCCGCCGGCGGGCCCCTGCACGCGACCGCGCACGGTGAAGGACTGGCCTTGCACGGCCGTCGCCGGCAGGTCGAGCGAGAGCAGGCCATCGGGCAGCGGCGCAGGTTCGAAGGCCAGTGGCAGCCCGGTGGCGGCATCGTGGTCGCGGGCGGGCAGGCCGTGGCCGCGCACCCTTACCGAATCAAAGGCGGGATAACGACGCAGCGCCGTGCCGAGGTCGGGCACACGTTCGACGTCGGCATCGGGCGCTGCACCGGGCAGGGCCACGCTGACTTCGCCGGGCATCGCTGCCGGCACTTCGCCAGCGCCCGGGGTCAGCACCACCAGCGTGCTTGCGGGCGCGGAAACCGGCGGCGGGAACAGCGCGAACCACAGCAGGCCGGCGACCAGGCACTGTCCGACAAAACGCAAGGCAGCCACGCCCGCCGGCAGCGCCTTCGCGGACACGCGCCAGGCCATGCGGGCGCCGGAAAGTACGATGGCCAGCACCAGCAGCCAGAGCACGGTCGTCGCAGGCGTCATGGCTGCTCCTCCGCCGACAGCGCGTCGAGATAAGCCTGGCCGGCCGCGTCGGGTTCGGGGCGTTCGGCCACGCCGGCCACCGGCGAGGGCAGCAAGGGCCACAGCAGGGCGCGCAGGCGCTGTCGGCAGTCGGCGCAGTCGGGCTGTGCGCGCAGGGTTTCGATGGCGGCCACCAGGGACAGCGGGTCTTCGAGACGGTCGGCGTTTGTTTCCAGCCAGTCGCTCATCGGTTCGAGATCGGGCGTGCGGCTTTCATCCGCCAGCGCCAACCAAAGGCCGGGCACCGGCGAATCCGGGGTCTGTGCGGGCTGCAGTCCGTCGCGGCGGTCGGCAATGCCTTCGCGCTTGCCGGTCATGCGCCGGCTTTCATCGATGGGCGGCAGCTCCAGGCCCACGCGCGCCAGGTAGATGCGGCTGGCCTGCTGCACCTGCTTGATGAACTCCAGCGCGCGATAGGCGTGCGGCAGCGCGCGCTGCGGCTGGCCCTGGCGCAGTTCGCCTTCCGACGACCACATCGCGTCCAGGGCCTGCTTGAGCAACGCCCGGGTCTGCGGGTCGAGAAGCGTGGCGGCTTCGGCGTCGTCGTGGGTGTGGCCGTAATCCTCGAGCACGCTGATCGCCGTGCCCAGCGGCGCGTCGCTTTCCGGGCCGTGATCGTGGCCGTCGTCTTCGCTGTGTTCGCCTTCCATGCCGGGCGGTGGTTCGGGCTGGCCTTCGTTTTCTTCGCCCAGGAACTGGCCGTAGCGCATGCGCAGGATGCGCTGGTCGAAGCCGATGGCGTCCGAGCGCGACAGGAACTCGTCGGCCGCCAGCCGCGGCTTTTGAGGCACCAGGGCTTCGATGTCCAGGATGATCTGGCGCTGGCTGCGGAAGTAGGCTGGCAGCGTTTTTTTCACCAGGCCTTCCATGCCGGTGGCCTCGGTGGCGGGTGGCATCGGCCAGCGCAGGATGAGGCTGGGGCTGCGGCTGGCCTGCGGATTCGGTGCGCGGTTGTCGGTGACGTCCAGGCGCACGATCAGGTCGTCGCCTTCGGCCAGGCCCAGCGCGGCCAGGTCGAGTGCGTGCCGGTAGCGGCGCTGTTTCGATTCGCCCTCGCCGCGCAGTGCAAGGCTGCGCTCGCTCACGGTCACCTGTTCGCCGGTGCCCTGGGCCAGGGTGATGTGCAGGCGGGCCGTGCCCAGGCCGTGGTCGTCGCTGGCTTCGAAGTCCAGCGGCCAGGTGCGCTGGCCGTCTTCGCGCAGGGTCAGCGGCCGCTCGGGCGACACCACGCGGATGACCGGCGGCTGGTCGGCGATGGCGTCGAGCCGGTGCAGTTCGTCCTGTGCCGGCGGCAGCGGCGCGGTGATCGCGATGCGGTAAAGCACCGAACGCGCCAGCGTGTGTTCGCCGGTCCAGTGTTCGCCCTCGCGCTGCAGCGCCAGTTCGCCGCCGTCGTGCCAGCGCAGTACCACCGCTTCGGGCTGCGGTGAAAAACGCAGGCGCCAGCGCAGGCGCGAACCTTCCGCGGCCTGCAGCGACAGCGCCGTTTCGGTGCGGGCGGGCAGGGCGGTGTAGTCCGGCGGCAGCACCTCGACGCCGGCTTCAACCAGCGCCACTTCGGTGGCCACGATTTCGCCGGCTTCGCTTGCGGTGCGTGCCGTCGCCGGGGGTGGCGTCGACGCGGTCGGCCAATACAGCGCTGCCAGCACCAGGGCCGCGCCCAGCAGCAGGCTGGCCAGCAGCGGGCGGCGCGGCCAGGCCGGCCGCAGGTCGGGCGCGGGCAGGTTGGCCAGCCGTTGCACCAGGCGTTCGCGCTGCAGCTCCTGCAGCGGGCCCAGCGAGGCCGGGTCGGCGAACAGCAGGTCGGCGCTGTCCTGCCAGCGCGGGTCCGCGTTGAGCCGGCGCGCCAGCCAGCGCTCGTCGTGGTGCGCGCGCTGTTGCTGCCACCAGGCGAAGGCCAGCAGTGCCAGGGCCGCGGCGGCCAGGCCGGCGAGCAGCGGCGACTGCAGGCGTATTCCCCAGGCCGCCGTCGCCAGCAGCCATGGCAGCCACAACAGCACCGCGGCGAACGCGAGGCGCATCGCCACGCCGCGCCGGGCTTCGCGCAGGCGCCCGATCACGACGGCCTCCGCAGGGCCTGGCCGGCGGCAAGCCAGCGTTCGACCAGGAACAGCGCCGCAAGCAGCACCGCCAGCCAGGGGGCCAGCGGCTGGTTCGGCGGCGTGTAAGCGGCGGCGCCGGCCAAGGGCGCGTAGGCCTGCGCATCAACACGCGTGGGCGCCGGGGGCGGGGCCTGCAGTCGCGCCTGCAGCCACTGCGGGAAGCGGGCATCGAGCAGTTCGGGGAAGGCTGCGGGTTCAAGCGGTGCGGCGAACCGCAGCACCCGGCCCTGTCCGTGGCGGGCGGCGCCCAGAAGGACCTCGCCCTTGTCATCGCGCCAGACGGCTTCCGCCGGTGCCGGCAGCGGCCAGGTCGTGGTCTCGCCAAGCAGCAGCGTGCCGCCGTCGTTCGCGAAGGCCATCAACGATTCGGGCACTTCGTCCGCGGCCAGCCAGGTGAGCAGTTTCGTGTCCGCGGGCCAGGGCGCGTCCAGCGGGGCGGTATCCACCTCCGCGTCCTCCTGGCCCGCCGTAAC
>NZ_CAXBJS010000161.1:0-5936 GCF_963976025.1 uncultured Arenimonas sp. | reverse complement strand
CGTATTCCGACGGCACCGAACCCGAGATGATCGACCGGCTCCGGGCCGCCGCCCTGTTCGCGCAGCCACATCACCATGCGCCGCACTTCGGCCATGCTCATCGGGCCGCCGATTTCGTCCAGGTAGCCGCCCATCGGCGTGCCGGGGCGGCCGTAGGCGATCGATTCGCGCAGCACCCAGGGGAAGGCCGTGCGAAGCAGCGATTCGGACTTGAGCGAGGGCGCGTGGTCATTGGCATGGCCGGCGCGGTCGGGGCCGTGGCAAAGGGCGCAGTAACGCTGGTAGTCGGCTTCCGCGGCGGCGGCGTCTTCGGGGGGCAGCGGCGGCGGCGCGGGCCGGGCCTGGGCCGATACGGCCAGCGGCGAGACCAGCAGCAGCGCTGCCAGCAGGACTTTGGGGCTGGATGGGATCATGCCGGTCATGCGCTCCGCGGGAAGTGTCCCTACTTTGCCACACGGCCGGTCCGTCGCGGACCGGCCATGGGCAGAGGCATGACGTGGCGGCTCAGGCGGTGTTCTGCGCGTGCCAGGCTTTGAGCAGCTCAGCCTCGGCTTCGCGGGAAATGCCGGCGCGCACCTCGGCCTGGCGCGCTTCCGGCAGGCCCTGGTACCAGGCCAGCAGGTCGGCCACGGTGGTGGCCAGCGGCCGGAACGTCAGCCCGGCGGCGATGGCGCGGGCATTGCTGACCGTGCCATAGCCCGAGTACGGCGAGCCGGCGCGCGGCACCCAGATCGGCAGCGCGACTTCGTTTTTCTCGATGAATTCCGGCGGCACGTGGGTGAAGCTGGCCGGGCCGCCGGTCACCGCGTGGCATCCGTGCACGGCGGCGTCCATGGTCAGCGTGTAGTCCGGGCCGCAGGCATTGAACACGCCGGTGGTGCCGTTTTCGGCCAGGCGGATCATCCATTCGCCCAGGTCGCGGCCGTCGATGATCTGGATCGGGTCGTCGCCGTCTCCGGGCACCATGATCTCGCCGCCTTGCGCGATGCGCTTGGGCCAGTAGGTGAAACGGTCGGTTTCGTCGCGCGGGCCGACGATGTAACCCGGGCGCACGATGGTGACGTTCTTGCCGAACTGCTTGTGCGCCTCGGCTTCGCTCAGGGCCTTGAGCTGGCCGTAGAGTTCCATGTTGGCGCGCATGCTTTCCCAGGTCTCGGCCATCGCATCCTTGCCGGCGTACTGCGCCAGTCCCGAGTCTTCATCAATGCCGTGTTTGCTGCCGTCGGCGTACACCGAGATGGTGGAGATGAACAGGTAATGCCCGACGTTGCCTGCCAGCACCTTGCCGGCGTCGCGCACCCAGTACGGCAGGCTGGTGGGGTTGTCGATGCACACGTCCCACTTGCGGCCCTCGAGTGACTTCAGGTCGCCGGTATTGCGGTCGCCCGAAAGCTGCTCCACCTGGTCCGCCCACTCCAGCGCCGGGCGCTTGCCGCGGTTGAAGGTGGTGACCTTGTGCCCGCGCGCCAGTGCATAGGCCACCTGGAAGGGCCCGGTGAAGCCGGTGCCGCCCAGGATCAGGATGTTCAGCGGCTTCGCCGCCTTCGGAATGTTCGCCATGGCCGCGGACGCGGCGGCGAAGGACGGCAAGGCGGCGCCGGCGGCCGCAAGGGCCCCGAGCTTGAGCAGGTCGCGACGGGTGGTCATGGTGTTCCCCTGGGTTGGTGGGCGCGGCGTCAGGCTCGCACAGTGGCAGGCCCCGGCGCCGGCCGCACATGGCGAAAGTTGGGGTCCCGCCGGCGGGCACGTAGACTGCCCCTTGCCCCCTTCACGAGCCCGCCATGACCGACCTGGCCCTCAAGGAAACCGAGCTCTACGCCCGCGCCTATGCCGCGGTGGACGCAGGGGAACTGGAAGCCGCCCTGCCGCTGTTCGGACGCCTCGCCGAGGCGGAGCCCGACAACCCCGCCTTCCAGTACATGCTGGGGCTGGTGCACAAGTACCGCTTCGAGTGGGCGCAAAGCCTGGCCTGCAACCTGCGCGCCCTGGCGCTGTTCAAAGGGCCCGACGAAGCCACCCTATGGAATGCCGGCATCGCCGCCACCGGGCTGGGCGACTGGTCGCAGGCGCGCCAGTGCTGGGAACAGGCGGGCATCCGGATCGCCCCGGGCACCGGTCCCGTCCTGGGCAACTTCGGCCGGGCCTGCGTTCGGCTCAACGCCTGGGACGAGGGCGAAACCCTGTGGGCAAGCCGGCTCGACCCCTGCCGCGCCCGCATCGAAAACGTGCCCTACCCCGAAAGTGGCTACCGCTTCGGCGACGTCGTGCTGCACGACGGCGCCAGCACCGGACGGCGTGAATCCCACGGGCGCACCTATCCGGTCCTGAATGTCTTCCAGCGCCTCGAACGTTCACATTTCGACACTTTTGAAGTGGAACTGACCTGCCCGGCGCCCGAAGACATCGAAGAACTGCTGCGCATGCAGCGGCCCGGAATCGGCCTGGCCGAGGACTGGACGTCCAGCGTCCGCGCGCTTTGCAGGCAGTGCAGCCTGGGCATCGCCCACGACCACCACGACCAGGACGAAGAGCAACCACGCTGGAACCCGGAGCGGCATCTCGGCCTGGCGGCGCAGGCGCATAGCTCGGCAGAACGCCTGCTCCGGGACTGGGCGGCCGCCGGATCGGGCCGGAAACCGGAATCGATCACGCGATCCGCCCACGAACCAGGCCCACCCGCTGATGGCTTCGCGTGGTGGCGCGGCGCGGACGAAGACGAGGAAGAAGAGCATGCCGACCAGGCATAAGGCACACCCGGCGGTGCGGCTGCTGGGCGCCCTGCCCGATGCGCTGACGGCGGGGTTTTTCGTGGTGCTGTGGGTGGCGCCGCAGCTGCTGTGGCCGCAGGCCCTGCGCACGGGCCTGCTGATGATGCTGGTGGAATTCATCCTGGTGCACGCGGCCGGCATGCTGGGCGGGATCGTGCTGGCGCGCGAGGGCCAGGCCGGTAGCCGGTGGAAGCCGATCCTCGGTTTTGGCGCGTTCTATCTCGTGTTCATCGCGGCCTGGGCCTGGCAGTTCCAGGCCTGGTGGCCGCTGCTGGCCCTGGGCTGGCTGCTGGCCGGCAAGCTGGCCCTGGTGCTGCAGCCGCTGCCCAGCGCCGACAAGCGCCACCAACTGGCTTCGGACTGGGCCATCGGCGTGATGGCCTACCTGGCCGGCGTGTTCCTCACCACCTTCCTGCCCCTGCCGCGTCTTGGCCTCGACCGCGCGATCGTTGCCGCCGCCGATCTGCCCGGCGATGGCGGCCACTGGCTGACGCACCCGCAGTCGGTGATTGCCTTCGGCGTCTTCTACTTCGGCGTGCTGGCGCTGGTGAAGGCCCTGGGCTGGCGGCTGCCGGCGGCGCAGCTGACCGCCGCCCAGGGCAAATAAGCCCGGTCAGCGCTTGGGCTGCAGGTGGTCGCGGCGTTCGGCGATGGCCTTGGCCGCGGCCAGGATCACGTCACCGGGAATGCGCACCGTGTAATCCGGATGGCTGTAGCCGAACTGCAGCGTGCCTTCGGCATCGACGATGAAAACCGAAGGCACCGGCAGCGCACGATGGCTTGCGCCGGACGCGGCTTCCAGGTCGATGCCGTATTCCTTGTACTTGGCTGCGGTGGCGTCATCGACGCGGAAGCCGATGCCAAAGGCGCGCAGAGCATCGGCCTGGCTGTCGGACAGCAACGTGTAGGTGAGGTCACCGGTGTCGAGCGACTTCGACAGTTCTTCCGGACGGTCCGGGCTGATGGCGATCATCTGGTAACCCAGCGCCTTGGCCTGTTCCTCGACCAGGCGCAGCTCGCTCAGCTGCAGGTTGCAGTAAGGGCACCAGCCGCCGCGGTAGAACACCAGGATCGCGGGTTTGCCGGCGACCTGCCTGGCCAGCGTGGTGGGCTTGCCCTCGACGGTCCGCAGGGCGACGTCGGGCATCTTCGAGCCCAGCAGGATGGGACGGATCTCGGTGGCCGAGGCGGCGATTTCGGCAGCGGCGGCCCAACCGCTGGCAGCGGTGAGCATAAGTACGGCAAGGGCGTGGCGGATCATGGTGGTCTCCAGCGTGAGTTCCCTTCCCCAGAGTGCCGCAAAGGGAAAAAGGATTCGTGAACCCTTCAGCTGGAGCCGCGCAACGCCTGCTTCAAGGCTTGGTTCAGCGGGCCAGGCAGCGCCGGTAGCGGTCGTATACGCGATTGGCGAACCAGGCGGTGCTCAGTTCGCGGGTGATCTTGGGGCTTTCCAGGCGGATGCCCGGCAGCAGTTCGCGCGGCAGGGTCTTGCCGGCCCGTGCTTCGGCAATGGCAAAGACCTGGCGGAACAGCGCGCTGTCGTTGAAGTCCAGCCGGTCGCCCTGCCCCAGCGCGCGCCGGATGCCGCGATCGTCCAGGCCCAGCTGCCCGCCGAGTTGCCGCACGGCACGTTCGGTTTCGCCGGGCTGGTCCAGCGGCGCGCCGGGATTGAGCAGGTCGCCGTCGAGCGCCAGCTCGCGGCCGGTGGCCACCGCCACGGCGTTCTGGAAGGCGGCGTTGCGGCTGGCGTACCAGCCGGCGTTGTAGTCGGCGAAACGATGCACTTTGCGCACGTACGGGGTTTCATAACCCAGCAGGTGGGCGATGCCGAAATACATGCCGCCGCGGCGGGTGAAGACTTCGCGGCGGATGCTGCCTTGCATTTCGTAGGGATAACCGCGGGCATTGGCTTCGGCGAACGGGATCGACACCTGCATCGGCCCGCCGGTCTGCACCGGGTTCCAGTTCTCGAACAGGCGCTTGCCCAGCGGCACGCGGCCGACCAGGTCTTCGTACACCTCGCTGAGCTCACGCTCGGTGCGAACCACCGCCAGCCGCTCGGCATAACTGCGGCCGTCGCTGGACGGCAGCTTCAGCGCGGTGTTCAGGGCGAAAACCGGGATGTGTTTTGCCTTGGCGCGGCGTTCGAGTTCGGCCCGCGAAACCCTGGCCAGGTTCGGCACCACCGGGTCGGCGACGTAGCCCGATTCCTGTTCAAGCACGGCCAGCACCGAGCAGATGTTCTCGGGGTTGGCCGGAATCCTCTGCGCCTGCATGGCCACGGCGATGTCGGTGGCCCAGCCTTGCCGGTCCGCCACGTTCGCCGGGATGCGGCGGGCCACGTCCTCCCGGACCTCTTGCAACGAAGGCCCGCGCGGCGCGGTGGCGCAGGCGCCAAGCAGCAGCGCGAACAGGGCCAGGCCGGTCAGGCGCAGGGCGCGGACCGTAGGCAAACCCTCAGGCCGCCTGCTGCAGGGCCAGCACGCCCATGACCACGGCGTAGACGAACATTGCCGCCACGAGCACCCAGGTGAGATAGGTCCAGCGGGTGGGCCGCCTGCCGGCCCGCACGCGGGCCCACGTAATCGGCGCGTAAACCAGCAGCAGGACCGCGGCCGGGAAGAAATAATAAAACGCAGGAGGCATGTTCATCGTCCGGACCCCGCGCTCAGGGGTTCGCCAGCGCGTAGTCCAGCGCCGCGCGCACGGCCGCCACCTGGGCGTCGTTGCACTGCCGGGGCGTGGCGCGCGGGCTGTCGGGGTAAACCTCGGTGGTGCTGCGGTATTTCGCCCGGGTAAGACCCGCACAAAGGCCCAGGTCTCGGCAGGGATAGTTGATGATGCCGTGCGCCACGACTTTCGAACCGATGATTTCGCCCTTCTCGTCGGCCGGGGCGATATGGGTCACTTTTTCCACCCCGGCGATGATCGCCTGCTGGAAATCCGGCTGCGGGTCTTCGGTGTCGCCGCACAGGTAGAACCCGTCCGGGATGCCCTCGGGCTCGGTGGTCTTGCCGTCGCGGGAGGCCTTGGCCGGGCGGAACTCGGAATCGTCGGTGTCGGTGGTTTCGTGCAGGTCGATGTGCAGCACGAACCGGTCGGCCATCGGCCCGACGAAATTCACCAGCGCGGCCGATTCGGCGCAGGGGCTGTCAGCCACAAAGCTGC
>NZ_CAXBJS010000160.1:0-5989 GCF_963976025.1 uncultured Arenimonas sp. | reverse complement strand
GAAGGGTGAAGAGATAGTCCGCGCCGGGGGAAACTCCGGAACTACGCGAATCCCTTGGTTCCAGGTTCGAGTCCTGGTGGGCCCACCAATCCGGCGCTTTACGGAATCGCCTCCACGAACGGCTTGATTCCCAGACTCCGGAAAATCGCCGCCGGCCGGTGCACCCGGTCACCGCGCACCACCAGCACGCCGCGCCGCAGGGCCGAGATGTCCTGCAGCGGATCGCCGTCGACCACCAGCAGGTCGGCGGCCTGGCCCGGCGCGATGCGGCCCACCGGCGTGCCGGTGTCGGCGATGTCCGCGGCCGACGAGGTTGCCAGTCGGATCACTTCCGCGTTCGGGATGCCGGCCTGCGCATACAGCTCCAGCTCGCGGTGCAGGGTGAAGCCGACGATGCCGTCGGTGCCCGGAGCCAGCCGCACCCCGGCCTCGTGCAGGCGCCGGACCATGCCCAGCAGCGCCTGCGCCGACGCCGCGTAGGTGGCGGCGTTCGAATCATTGATATCGATTTCGCCGGCGCGGGCCCCGCGCTGCACGCTGGGCGGCAGGTGGTCGACGATGCTGCCCAGGATCGGCGCCATCTCGCCCGAACGATGGCGGAACATCTGGTCGAAGATCGCCACCGTCGGGTCCACCACGATGTCGCGTTCCTTGAGCAGAGCGATGAAGGCGCGGACTTCGTCGCTGTCCAGGTCCAGCTTGCCGCCTTCTTCGGCCACCTTCATGAAGCGCGCGGGCGTCCGCGTGTCGGTGTCCTTGTCGGCGACGAAGTTCAGGAACAGCATGTTGATGTGCTGGATCTCGTCGAAGCCCGCACGCACGGCCTGCCCGGCGGTCATGAAGGCCGGGATGTGCCCCGACAGCCGCATGCCGTGGCCGTGCAAACGTTCGGCCATCGGCGCCACCCATTCCGGCGGAATCGATGAGTAGATCTTGACCTGTTGGTAACCCTGCGCAGCGTAACCGTCGATCTGCTCCAACGCCTGCTCCAGCGTGTCCACTGGTGTGCCGGTCGGCGCCGTGTAGGGGCTCTTCTTGTCGATGAAGCCGGCGCGCTGCAGGCGCGGTCCGATAAGTTCCCCGCTGCCGAAGTCCCTGGCCAGCCCCATCACAACGTCGTGGTCGTTGCCCAGGTCGCGCGCGCCGGTGACGCCGTTGGCGATGTGCAGCAGGCCGTCGCCGGGGCCGGCGTGCACGTGCATGTCCCACAGGCCGGGCACGACGACCCGGCCACCCGCGTCAATGCTGGCCAGGTCCCTGCAGTCGATGTCTGCCGGCGCGCCTATCGCGTCGATCACCCCGTCGCTGATTCGAATCGTCGAAGCCGGCTTGAGCTCGCCCGCGTCCACGTCCAGCCAGCGCGCACCCAGCAGGCACCAGCTTCCGGGCATGGCCTGGGTCAGCGCCTGCGCGCGCTTGCGAAGCCAGGCCGCTTCGGCCTCTTCCTGCAGGCGATCGACTACTTCCATGACGCTGGCGGCGCCTTCCGGCGCCAGGCCCATCCAGCCATAACTCAGAGCGAACAACTCGTTCTTCTCGTCCAGCCAGACGAAGCTGGGGGTGAAACCCAGGCCGGAAATGGCGTACAGCGTGGCGCGCACCGGCTGGCCATTCACCTGGAAGGCGTGGCTTTGCAGGGCTTCGATGCTGGCCTCGCCGGCCGGCAGCAGGTCCAGGCGCTGGTCCCTGGCCTGCAGCAGCGCGCGCGCGAGCAGCGCGATCTGGTCGGGCGTGCCTTCGGCCGCGGCGTAGAACACCGGGCCTGTGATTTCCCGCTCGCCGCTGTCCAGGGTCGAGGTCCAGCGTGCCGTGTCGCCGGTGCGGCTGAATTCCTCCTGCGCCGGGGCGCCCATGTAGGACTTGCCTTCGACGGTGATCGCCACCGGCAACCCCTGCGCATCGAGCCGGATGCGCTCTTCGATTTTCGGGCCGCGGCCGCGGTCGTTGAATTCGAAGCGGCTGTGTCGCTGGCCGTCCTCGCCGATGCGCGTCACCAGCGAACCACTGGCTTCGCCCTGGGTAAGCCAGTCGTAGCGGACCTCCCGGGGTTCGGCGGCAGACAGCGTGGGCGTGACCAACAGCAGGGCCAGCAGGCGAATCGACATGGTCGGCGCTTCCGGAAGACGGTGAAGAAACCTTACATGAATCCGAAGATGCCACCCGCGCGCGGCTGACGCTTCCCGGAAGCATTGCCGTCACGCACAGCCGCTAGGCTCGCTGGCCTTGGTTCTGGGGACGCGACATGCACAGCCTTCGTTTGGCGATTTCGACCGGCCTGCGCAGCGCCGCGTCGCGTGCGCTGTCCGACCAGCGCCTGTATTCCCCGGCCGGCGACAACGCCATCGAACACTACCTGGCGCTGCGGGCCATCATGACGGGTGATGACGCGGTCGAAACCGCGCTGCTGGAGCTGCTTCCCTACGCGCAGACGTTGGCTGCCGTGCAGGCGCCGGCTTCCCCGGCCCCGGCCAATCGCCCGGCGGCTCCGGCCGTCGCAGCCCCGTCGCCTGTCCAGGTGGCCAGCCAGACACGGGCCGCCGTCCGCGAGCCCGCGCCCGTCCCGGTTCCCGACCTGCTTGAAGCCCCGCAGCCGCGCTATCCGCTGATGGCCCTGCGCCGAAAACTCGAAGGCGAGGTTGTGCTGGAACTGCGCATCGAAGCCAATGGTTCGGTCGGCCAGGCGCGCGTGATTTCCGCCTCGCCGCCAGGCTTGTTCGATGATGCTGCCGTGGCCGCCGTCGAACGCTGGCGCTTCGCCGCCGGCCAGGCCGCCGTGACCACGCGCCAGGTCATGCGCTTTCGCCTGCCTGCGGAGGGCCGCTCACCTTAGGTTTATGGCAGGTGCGAGACAGTCATGGGTCACGACCACCCGGAGACGAACATGACCAGGATTCCTGCCGATTCATTGATCGTAGTCGCCGACGGCGCGGGTGCCCGCGTATTCCGCAACGAGGGCACCGAACACAAGATCAAGCTGCACCAGTTCGACATCCTCGAGCTTGGCGAGATGATCGACGGCCCCGCAGGCAGCATGCCCAAGGACGCCACCGACCAGCAGATCGTCGAGGCCACCTTCGCCAAGCAGCTGGCGCAGGTGCTCAACGACGGCGCGCTCAACCACCGCTTCGAGCGCCTGGTGCTGATCGCCGACCCCACCACCCTGGGCCGCATGCGCCCCCTGCTGCACCAGGAAGTGCAGCAGCGTGTCGTCGCCGAAGTGGCCAAGACGCTGACCAATTCGCCGGTGGAAGACATCCAGAAGACCCTGCAGGCGCTCGACTGAGGTTCCCGGGCGGGGCGGGTTGACATGCAAATGCGAATCATTATCATCAATGCCGATTCCCCCAGGAGCCGGCCATGCACGTCCCCCAGCCCGAACCCGCCCAGATTCCTTCGCCCGCCCGCAGCAGCGCCCAGGCCGACCACGACAGCCGTGAGCTGATGCGCGGCACCCGCGAGGTGCTCATCCGCCACGGCGACCAGGTCTACCGCCTGCGCCACACCCGCAACGACAAGCTGATCCTGGTGAAGTAGGCCCGGGCAGGGCGGGCATAATGCGGCTTTCCGCTTCGTGAAAGCCTCGCCGATGCCATTGCTGGAAACCGTAGAAAAACAAACCGGGCCCAACCCGGCCTGGACCATCCTCTGGCTGCATGGCCTGGGCGCCGATGGCCACGACTTCGCGCCGATCGTTCCCGAACTGCTGCGGCCCGGCTGGCCGGCGCTGCGCTTCGTGTTCCCGCATGCGCCGGTGCGCCCGGTCACGCTCAACAACGGCGTGCCGATGCGGGCCTGGTACGACCTCAAGAACCTCGACCTCGACCAGCGCGCCGACGAAACCGGCGTGCGCGAATCCATCGCCCAGGTCGAAGCACTGATCGAGCGCGAGGACGCCCGCGGCGTGCCGCCCGAGCGCCTGCTGCTCGCGGGGTTCTCGCAGGGTGGCGCCATCGCGCTGGCCGCCGGTGTTCGCCGCGAGCGCGCCGTCGCCGGACTCATCGGCCTGTCCACCTACCTGCCCATGGGCTCGACCACGAAAGCCGAAGCCACGCCGCAGGCCCTGGCCACGCCGGTTTTCATGGCCCACGGCTCGCATGATCCGGTGGTGCCGGAAGGTTTCGGCGCCCGCAGCCGCGACCTGCTCAAGACCCTGGGCATGGACGTGGACTGGCACAGCTACCCCATGCAGCACAACGTTTGCGCCGAGGAAATCCGCGACCTGGGCGCCTGGATGGACCGGCGATTCGCGGTGGGCTGAGCCGGCGGCGGCTCTGGGGCATACTTCGGGGATGAAGCTGCTTATCGTCGACGACGAACCGCTGGCCCGCGAGCGCCTCAAGGCGCTGGTGGGCGAAGTGGGCGGGCACGTGGTCGCCGGCGAGGCCGCCAACGGCCGCGAGGCCGTGGAGCAGGCCGAAGCCCTGGGCGTGGACATCGTGCTGCTGGATATCTCGATGCCGGTGATGGACGGCCTGGAAGCCGCCCAGCACCTGGCCGGGCTGCGGCCGGCGCCGGCCGTGGTGTTCTGCACCGCCTACGACCAGCACGCGCTGGCGGCCTTCGAAGCGGCGGCCGTTGATTACCTGGTCAAGCCGGTGCGCCGCGAACGCCTGGCCGAAGCGCTCGAACGCGCCCGCCGGCACCGCAGCGCCCAGCAGCTGCCAGACATCACCGGCGGCCAGCCGCGCCAGCGCAGCCACCTCAGCGCCCGCCTGCGCGGCAGCCTGCGCCTGATCCCGGTCGATGAAATCCGCTACCTGCAGGCCGAAGAAAAATACGTCGTCGTGCACCATGCCCGCGGCGAAGACCTGATCGAAGAATCACTGAAGTCGCTGGAAACCGAGTTCGGCGAACGATTCATCCGCATCCACCGCAACTGCCTGGTGGCCGCCGACGAATTCGCCGAACTGCGCCGCGGCGCCGACGGCCAGGTGCGCGCGATCCTGCGCAACGACGAAGCCGCGCTCGAGGTCAGCCGGCGCTGCCTGCCGACGCTGCGCGAACGCCTGAAACACCTCTAGGGGGAGGACGAATGGAAAAGATCCGCCTGGCCACGCGCGAAAGCGCGCTGGCGCTGTGGCAGACCGAACACGTGGCCGCGCTGCTGCGCGAGGCGCATCCGGGGCTGCAGGTCGAACTGGTGCCGATGACCACGCGCGGCGACCAGGTGCTGGACCAGCCGCTGGCCGAGATCGGCGGCAAGGGCCTGTTCCTGAAGGAGCTGGAGGTGGCGATGCTGGAAGACCGCGCCGACGCCGCCGTGCATTCGCTCAAGGACGTGCCGATGGAGCTCGAGCCGGGCTTCGCCCTGGCCGCCGTGCTCGAGCGCGCCGATCCCTTCGACGCCTTCGTGTCCAACAGCTTCGCCGGTTTCGAAGAACTGCCCTTCGGCGCCCGCGTCGGCACCTCGTCGCTGCGCCGGCAAGCGCTGCTGCGCGCGCACCGGCCCGACCTGGTCATCGGCGACCTGCGCGGCAACGTCAACACCCGCCTGGCCAAGCTCGACGCCGGCGACTTCGATGCCATCGTGCTGGCCTGCGCCGGCCTGGAACGCCTGGGCATGGGCGCGCGCATCCGCGAACGCCTGCACGCCCCGCGCTTCATTCCCGCGGCGGCCCAGGGCGCGGTGGCGGTGGAAGTGCGCGCCGGCGACGCGGCCACGAGCGCGCTGTTCGCGCCGCTGCACCACGCCGACACGGCCGCCTGCACCAACGCCGAGCGCACCATGACCCGCCTGCTGGGCGGCAGCTGCCGCGTGCCGATCGCCGCCTACGCCACGCTCAAGGGCGACAAGCTGTCGCTTGAAGGCCTGGTTGGCGACGCGAAAACCGGCAAGACCGTGCGCGGTTACGCCAGCGGCCCCGCCAGCGAACCCGACAAACTGGGCGAACAGGTCGCCGACATGCTGGTGGCGCGCGGCGCCGACGCCCTGCTGCCATAGAGAAATGTAGGAGCGCCTTCAGGCGCGAATCCCTTCTTTGCCAAAGGC
>NZ_CAXBJS010000159.1:0-6022 GCF_963976025.1 uncultured Arenimonas sp. | reverse complement strand
GCCTGGCTGTGGGCGACGGTGCTGGTGATCGACATGAAGAAGGCCGACTGAACGCCATGAAGATGTTCAACCGACGTTCCGCCCCCCTGGTCGCCCTGGCGCTGCTGGCGCTGGCCTTCGTGGCGCTGGTGTCGATCTCGACCCTGGCCCTGCGCGGCGCCCGCGTGGACCTCACCGAACAGGGCCTGTACACGCTGTCCGACGGCACCCTGCGCATCCTCGGGAGCGTGCAGGACCCGGTCACGCTCAAGCTCTACTACTCCGAACACGCCACCGGCGAACTGCAGCAGTTCCGCAGCTACGCCACCCGCGTGCGCGAGCTGCTCGAGGAAATGGCCGCGCGCTCGGACGGCCAGGTCACCCTGGAAGTGATCGACCCCGAGCCCTTCTCCGAAGCCGAGGACCAGGCCGCCGCCTACGGGCTGCAGGCCATCCCGCTGGGCAGCACCGGCGACAAGCTTTATTTCGGCCTGGTCGGCAGCAACAGCACCGACGGCGAGTCGCTGATGCCCTTCATCCAGCCGGACAAGGAAGCCTTCCTCGAATACGACGTGGCCAAGCTGGTCAGCTCGCTGGGCGATGCCGACCGACCGGTGGTCGCGATGATCAGCGGCCTGCCCACCGGCCCGCGCATGGACCCCAGCGGTCGCCAGGAGCCGGGCTGGGTGATCGACCGCCAGCTGCGCGAACTGTTCGAACTGCGCCGCCTGCAGGGCATGCCCGCGCAGATCGCCGACGACGTCGACCTGCTGCTGCTGGTGCACCCCAAGGACGTACCCGAACACACCCTGGTCGCCATCGACCAGTTCGTGCTGCGCGGCGGCCGCCTGCTCGCCTTCCTCGACCCGGACGCCGAAGCCGACCAGAGCGGCGTCAATCCGCTCGACCCGCTGTCCACGGCGGTGCCGCAGGCTTCGCACCTGGGCCCGCTGTTCCAGGCCTGGGGCATCAATTTCGATCCCGGACGCGTGGTGCTCGACGAACGCCATGCCCTGCAGGTGCAGCCCGACCCGAACGGGCCGCCGGTGCGCCACCTGGCGGTGCTGGGCCTGGGCGAGGAAGTGCTGAACCAGGACGACGTGGTGTCCGCCGAGCTCAAGACCCTGCACTTTTCCACCGTGGGTGCCCTGGGCCTGGGCCGCGAATCGAGCCTGGTGATGGAGCCGCTGGCCCAGTCATCGCGCCGTGCCGCGCTGGCCGACGTGGTGGCCGTGCGCGAGGCTGTTTCCGACCCCGATTCGCTGCGCCAGGGCTTCAAGCCCGGCGACGAACCGCTGGTGCTGGCGGCGCGGTTCACCGGCGAACTCAAGACCGCCTTCCCCGACCGTGCAGGCGAAGAAGGCCACGTCGCGGCCAGCGACGGCCCGGTCAACATGATCGTGGTCGCCGACACCGACGTGCTGACCGACCGCCTGTGGGTGCAGGTAAGCGACTTCCTGGGCCAGCCGGTCTACAACGCCTTCGCCAACAACGGCGACTTCGTCTTCAACGCGGTCGACAACCTGGTCGGCAACGCCGACCTGATCGCCGTGCGCACGCGCGCCCCGTCGGCCCGGCCCTTCACCCGCGTAGAACGCATCCGCCGCGGCGCCGAGGAACGCTACCGCGCCACCGAACAGCGCCTGCAGCAGCAGCTCGACGAGCTCGAACAACAGCTCGGCGCCCTGCAGCAGCCGGGCGCGGAAGGGCAGGCGCAGGCGATCAGCCCGGCCCAGCAGGAACAGATCCTGCGTTACCAGGACGAACGCCTGCGCATGCGCAAGGAACTGCGCGAAGTGCAGCACCGTCTCAACGCCGACATCGACGCCCTGGGCGACCGGCTCAAGCTGATCAACATCCTGGGCATGCCGGCGCTGGTGGTGCTGTTCGCGCTGCTGCTGGCCTGGCGGCGCTGGTCGCGCCGGCGGGCGGCGGAGTCCTGAGCCATGCGCACGCGTTCACTGGTGCTGCTGGCGGTTGTGGCCCTGGGGCTGGCGGCGCTGGCCGCCTGGGCCCTTGGCCAGCGCGCTGGTGAAGCGCCCGCCAGCACCGGTGAGGCACTGCCGGGTTTTGCAGCCCGCATCGAGGCACTGGAACGTGTCGAGGTGCGCGGCGCCGGTGACAGCCTGCTGGTGTCGCTGCTGCGCCGCGGTGATGGCTGGGAAGTCGAGCAATACCCAGGCTGGCCGGCCAACCAGCGCGAAATCAGCCGGGCCCTGTTCCGCCTGGGCGAAGCGCGCCGCATCGAAGCCAAGACCGACAATCCCGCGCTGCACCCGCGCCTGGGCGTCGAGGACGTTTCCCGGGCCGAAGCCAAGGGCGCCGAACTGCGATTCGTAGGCGGCGGCGAGCCCCTGGGCCTGGTCGTGGGAATCAACCACCCTGGCCTGGGCGGCAGCTACGTGCGGGTTGCGGGCGAAGACGCTTCCTGGCTCATAGACGCCGACCTGAGCCCGGCGCGCGACCCGGTGGCCTGGCTCGACCGGCGCCTGGTGGACCTGCCGCTGGCGCGCACCGAACGCGTGCGCATCCAGCCGGCCTCGGGTCGTGCCTTCAGCCTGGTGCGCGACGGCGAAGGTTTCATCGTGCAGGGCGCGCCTGCGGGCCGCACCCTCGACGCCCAGGCCACGGCCACCGCGGCGCTGCCCGAACAGCTGGCCCTGGACGGCCTGGCCCAGGACGACGGCCACGAAGCCAGCCAGCGCCACGTTTACGAAACCGTGGACGGCCTGCGCCTGGAAATCGCCAGCTGGCAGGACGCCGGCGGCACCTGGGCGCGTTTGTCGCTGACCCTGGACGAAGAGGTGGCCACCGCCTGGTTCAACCAGGCCGGCGAAGACGCCGAACCCGCGGACAAGCGCCTGCAGCAACTGCGCGACCAGGTGCAGGAGTGGCAGGGACGCTTCGAAGGCCGGCGCTTCCTGCTGCCGTCGCACAAGGCCGCCAACCTGCTCGCCTCGCGCGCCGACCACCTGGCCCCGGGCTGATGCCGTCGTCGCCGCGCTTGCCGCGTCTGCTTGCCGGCTGCGGGGCCTTGGCCTGCGGCCTGGCGGTGGCGCTGGGCGCTTACGCCAGCCATGGCCTGGAAGGCGAGGCGGCCGGCCGGGCCGGCCTGGCGGCGCTGTTCGCCTTCGGCCACGGCCTGGCCCTGCAGCTGCTGATGCGTGACTCCGGCGGGCGCCTGCGGCTGGTGGCCGCTGGCGCCATGCTGCTGGGGCTGCTGCTGTTCGCCGGCAGCCTGTGCGGCGCGGTTTTCCTGGGCTGGCCAACGCGGCTGGCGCCGGCCGGCGGATTGCTGCTGATCGCCAGCTGGCTGATCATCGCCGTCGACACCTTCCGGCGCTGAGCCCCGAGCCCATGGCCCGCTACCGCCGCGGATTCGACCTGGAGCTGGCCGCCGCGCATTTGCGCCGGCGCGACCGCAAGCTGGCGCGGTGGATGGACCGCATCGGGCCGCTGGACGTCGGCGAACGATGGCGCCGGCGCTTCGACCCGACCGACGCCCTGGCCCGCGCCATCCTCTACCAGCAGCTTTCAGGCAAGGCGGCCGCGACCATCGTCGGCCGGGTCGAGGCCGCCATCGGCGCCAGCAAGCTGCACGCCGACACGCTGGCGCGCATTGATGACGCCGGCCTGCGCGCCTGCGGCGTGTCGGGCAACAAGACCCTGGCCCTGCGTGACCTGGCCGCGCGTTCGGCCGCCGGCGAAGTGCCCGGCACCGCGGAAATGGCGCGCCTGCACGAAGACGAGATCATCCAGCGCCTGACCGCGGTGCGCGGCATCGGCCGCTGGACGGTGGAGATGATGCTGATGTTCCAGCTGGGCCGGCCCGACGTGCTGCCGGTCGACGACCTGGGCGTGCGCAAGGGCGCGCAGCTGCTCGACAAACTCGGGGAAATGCCGAAGCCGAAGGTGCTGGCCGAACGTGGCGAAACCTGGGGCCCTTACCGAACGCTGGCGGCGCTGTACCTGTGGCGCATCGCCGACTTCGCCGCGCCCGACAAGGCGCCGGTCAAACGCTCGCAGGACTAGCGCCGGCCGGCGCCGGCGGCTGCCAGCACCAGTGCCAGGGTTCGTAGCTGATGCCGTGCGGGTTGTCGCGCGGATAGCTCATGCGGAAACCAAAGCGCCCGGCCTGTCCGCGCAGCCAGGCGAACGCCGGCGTTGTTTCGAAACTTTCTTCGGCCGGCGGCTCGCCCGGCGTGCCGATGTCCATCGCCAGGCCGCCGTGGTGTTCGCTGTAACCCGGGGCGGCGTTCACGGCCAGGATCTGCTGCACGGTCTGCCCGCGCGCAAGTTTTCTTTCGAAGATGCCCAGCTGGTAGTCGTGGCTGCGGTAGCCGGAAATGGCGTCGAGCGCGACGCCGTCGGCCAGCGCCGCACGCTGCATCCGGCGCCAGGCGCGGGCGGCCGGTTCCAGCAGCCACAGCGGACGCCGGTAGCGGTCGTAGCCGGCGAACTCCAGTCGCGACGGCTCAGGCACCAGCACCAGGCCGGTTGATTTGCCGTAGGCCGCGTCCAGGCCCAGGCTGGCCAGGCGTTCTTCCAGGCCGGCCAACGGCAGCGACCCGGTCGCGCCGGCGGTTGCGCACGAGGCTTCGATCGCCGCGATGGCTTCGCCGATGCCGGGTTCGCGCGCCAGCCCATGGCAAAGCGCGTGCAGGCGCCGGCCGTCGTAGGTGGCCAGGAAGCGTCCGTCGGATTTGCGCCGCAGGCACCACGCCGCCTGGGCCAAGGCCCGGGCATCGGCGTTGGCGCGTGCCCGCGGTCGCAGCAGCCGCGCGGGCAGCGCTTCGACGTGGGTGCTGTTGGCCAGGTGCCAGTCCAGGGCGTGCATGCGCGCAGCTTAGCCGGTGACGTCAGTGTTGCCCAATCCACCCGGCGATGTCGGCAATGGCCCTTGCATCGACGCGGCCTTCGCGCCGGTATTCCTCCGGGCCGGGCGGGCCTTCGCCGTGCATGAACAGGTGGTTGAGCCCCGGGTAGGTGATGAAACGCACGTCCGGGTGCGTGGCCAGGCCCTCGCGCCACAGGCGCAGGTCGTCGTCGACGGTCACCTGGTAATCGCGCTCGCCCTGCAGGATGAGCATCGGCCTGGCCAGCGCCAGGGCTTCCCGGATCGGTTGCATCCGGCCGTGGTCGAGCCAGTAGGCGTTGGGGATGCCCAGCATCGGGCGCCTCGGCGGCGGCCCGCCGGCAACGTAGCTGCGGATCTGGTCGCGCTGGCGTTCCGCTTCGGCCAGCGAGGCGGTTTCGAGTTCGGTCATCAGACCATCGCGCCCGGTCAGGTAGCGCACCTGGTCGGGTACGGCGTCGTAAAGCGGGCGGGCCAGGCCGGCAAGCAGCACCAGGCCGGCAAGGCCCGGGTCGCGTGCGCCGATGCGCGGCGATATGTAGCCACCCAGGCTGTGGGCGACGACGAATACGCGCTGGTCGTCGGATTCGCGCAGCGCCCGCAGCTGGCGCAGGGCGCGCAGCGCGTCGCGCACCTGCACTTTTTCGGCAGTGGCGTCGGGTGCCAGGGTGCTCGCGCGCAGCCAGGTTCGCTTCTCGTAGCGCAGCACCATCACGCCGCGTTCGGCGAGTCCGTAGGCCAGGTCCAGGAAGGGTTTGTTGGGCCCCTGCGTGCCGTCGCGGTCGGTCGGGCCGGAGCCGTGCACCAGCACGACGGCGGGGAAGGGGCCGGCGCCGCGGGGCAGGGTAAGCGTGCCGCCCAGGTCGCCGACCGGGAAGTCGCGTTCGGTAAACCTTGAGTTGGCCACCGGCGGTGGCGCGTCGATCGGTGCCGGCGGCAGCGGCAGGCGCAGGTCGGCGGGCACCAGCCAGAAGCCGTCGATGCGGTCGCGCCGGTTGAAGCGAAAGCGCGCTTCGACGGCCTGTTCCTCGAACTCCAGCCGCACCAGCACCGCCGGGTTGCCGCCCAACTGGTCGGGCCGGCCGGGGCGGCGCAGCACAAGTGGGCCCAGGCGCGGCGGCAAGGCTTCCCAGTCGGTGCGCAGGCGTTCGGGCGGGTGTTCTTTCGCGGCCGGACCGGCCAGCAGGC
>NZ_CAXBJS010000158.1:0-6042 GCF_963976025.1 uncultured Arenimonas sp. | reverse complement strand
ACGCGAACGCCAGCGCCAGGCCGCCGAGCGCCGCAAGAAGGAGCAGGCCGATGCCGAAGCCCTGGCCCGCCAGCGCAAGGAAGACCAGGAAGCCGCCGAAGCGCGCCGGCTCATCGAAGAAGCCAAGCGCCGCGAGGAAGACCGCGTGGCCGAAGAAGAACGCAAGCTGCAGGAAGCGCGTAATGCCGCCGAGCGTCGCCGCCGCGAAGAAAGCCTGAAGCTCGACGAAGCCCGCCGCGCTGCCGCCGCGCGTCGCAGCGGCAGCACGCCGGCCCAGGCCACCGTGGCCGAGCCGCCGGATGCGGCCGAACTGGCCCGGCAGGAGCAGGCCCGCCGCCAGGCCGAAGCCCGCCGCCAGGCCGAGGCGAAGAAAAAAGCCGACGAAGAGGCTGCCCGTCTCGCCGCCGAACAGCTGGCCGCCGAACAGGCCGCTGCGGCAGCGGCTGCCGCCGCCGCGCCGCCACCCAGGCGCCTGACGCCGATCCCGGTCAGTACGCCGCAGCCGTCCTATCCGCCCGACGCCCTGCGCAGCGGCATCACCGGCGAAGTGCAGGTGGAAATCACCATCGGCCGCGACGGCCGGGTCACCGACGTGCGCGTGCTGCAGTCACGCCCGCGCGGCACCTTCGAACGCGAGGTCACCAACACCGTGCGCAGCTGGCGCTTCGAACCCCTGGACGAAGAAGCCAAACTCACCCGCAACTTCGTTTTCCGTTAGCCAACCACCGGCGGCAGCGGCCACAGCCCCAGGATCAGGCCGATCAGGGTGAACTGCAGCGTGTGGTAACCGCCGTTGATTGCGAAGAGCCTGAAACTCTTGCGCTCGAACAGGTAGTTGATGCCGAAGCTGGCGGTCACCCAGCAAAGCCCGGCCGAAAAACCCGCGCCCACGCCCAGCGCCAGCGACGGCCGCGGCCCCAGGAACATGGCAAAGACGAAGCTGGCCACCAGGCACAGCACGAAGGTCGTGCCGAAGATCATCGCCATGTTGCCCTTGGCCAGTTCTTCGTCGCTAAGGCCGTTCTCGCGCTGCCAGGCCTTGCCGAACAGCATCGGCGAATACCACAGGCCACCCAGCACCAAGCCGGACGCAGCGGCCGCGATGACCGCCCAGATATTGAACTCAGGCATGTCCACTCTCCCCGTGGCTCCCCGCCACGCCGGCATCGTGTGCCGGTCCGGGCCCCGCCGGCAAGTCCCCTGAGCCCCTGTAGGAGCGCCTTCAGGCGCGAATCGGTTCTTTGCCGAAGGCAAAGTCAAAAGATTCGCGCCTGAAGGCGCTCCTACAAGGTTGCCGCTGGATCAGCGGGCCGGGTAAGCCCGCGGCAGTGGACCATCCGGCGCCAGGTAGCGGTCGCGCAGTTCGGTCTGGCGCGAGCGCATGCGCGTGGCGACGCCGTTGAACCACACCTGTTCGGCGTAGGTGTTCACTTCCAGCGGGTCGCCGCTCCACAGCACCAGGTCGGCCGCCTGGCCAACGGCGATGCGGCCGCGGCTGGACACGCCGAAGGCGTCGGCCGGCACGGCGGTCAGGCCGGCCAGCGCGGCCTCCCAGGGCAGGCCGTGGGCAACGGCATTGCCGGCCAGCTGGCGCTGCTTGCGGGCGTTGTGGGTGGCGTCACCGCGCTGGCTGAAACCGACCTTGACGCCGGCCTTGTGCAGGCGCGCGGCGGTGTCGAGGCCCGAGGCCAGGCTGTCGAAGCTGCCGGGCAGGTTGGCCAGCGAATCCACCAGCACCACCGCGTCGGCGGCCTTGAGCTCCGCGGCCACGCGCCAGGCTTCGGCGCCGCCGGCGATGACCGGGCGCATGCCATTTTTCTTGGCGAAGGCCAGCACCTGCCGGATGTCGGCGGCGCGGTCGACCTGGAACACCACCCGGCCACCGGCCAGGTAACGCGCCAGCGTGGCGCGACCGGCGCGGGTCAGCAGGTCGCCGCTGCCGGCGCGGGCTTCCGCCACGGCCTGTTCAAGCAACATCCACTGGCCGGCGCGGCTGCCGCCCGAAAGCTGCGAGGCGTCGCCGCCCAGGTCGATGAACAGGCTGCGGCTGCCCGCCAGCGCGGCGTCGTAGCGACCGTCGAGCAGCACCGCGCTGCCCTGGCCGGCGACGAAGCTGCCGCCCGGCAGCGCCGACGGCGACAGCACGGTGAAGGTGATGCCTTCCACGCGGTTCACGCCGATGGCCGCCGAATGCGGATTGAAGGCCACGTCGACGTCGAACTCCGGACGCCAGGACGATCCTTCGTGCGCCGGCGTCATCGCACCCAGTGCGAGCCCGGCATCGACGGTGGCGGCTTCGCCGGACACTTCTTCGATGCCAAGACCGGTGAGGCCGCCGAACAGGCCCGGCGTCAGCGGCCGGCCCTTGGCTTCGACCACGGCCACGCCGGCGGGCGCGGCCAGGTTGGGACCAATGGCGCGCACCACGCCGCCCTGCACCAGCACGTCGTGGTTTTTCAGGGTGCCGGCGGCGGCCGCGGTGTGCACGGTGGCGTCGCGGATCAGCAGGTCCTGGGCGGCGGCCGGCAGCGCGGTGGCCAGCAGCAGGGGAATGATCATCAGGCGCTTCACGGCGACACCTCCTGGCCCAGCATGAAGTCGGACACCGGCTGGCGCGCGGGGTCGTTGCGGTCGTAGAGCAGGGCGCCATCCACGTACACCTTTTCGGCCTTGGCGTAGACCGAGAACGGATTGCCGTTCCACAGCACCACGTCGGCCATCTTGCCTTCGGCCAGGGTGCCGGTGGTTTCGGCGACGCCGATGGCCCGGGCGGCGTTGGACGTCAGCCAGCGGATGGCGTGTTCCGGCGGCAGCGACATGCCCACGCGTTCGCCGCGGGCCATCACCTTGGCCGCTTCCTGGTTCAGGCGCTGGATGCCTTCGCTGGAATCGGAGTGCACCACGGCGCAGCCGTTCTTCGGGCGGTCCACCAGCGCGATGTTTTCCTGGATGCCGTCGTAGGCCTCCATCTTGAAGCCCCACCAGTCGGCCCAGAGCGCGCCGCAGATGCCTTCTTCGGCCAGGGTGTCGGCCAGCTTGTACGCCTCCACGCCGTGGTGGAAGGCGGCGATCCTGAAGTCGAACTCGCGGGCGAGGTCGATCATCAGCGCCATTTCGTCAGCGCGGTAGCAGTGGATGTGCACGCCGATCTCGCCGCGCAGCACGCCGGCCAGGGTGTCCATGCGCAGGTCGCGGGTGGGCGGCTGGCCGTTGCCGTTGCCCGACTTCTTGCGGCGCTTGCCGTCGTCGGCATTGGCCGCTTCGTACTTGTCCCAGGCTTCGCGGTACTTCTGCGCTTCGATGAAGGCGGCGCGGTAGCCGGCCAGGTTGCCCATGCGGGTCATCGGCGACTGGCCGCGGCTGCCGTAGACGCGCTTGGGGTTTTCACCGCAGGCCATCTTCACGCTGTGCGGCGCATCGGGGAACTTCATCGCCTGCATGGTGGTGGCCGGCACGTTCTTGAGCACCACGCCGCGACCGCCAATCAGGTTGGCCGAGCCGGGCAGGATCATCAGCGACGTGACGCCGCCGGCAAGCGCCGCGGCGAAACCCGGGTCCTGCGGCCACACGCCGTGTTCGGCCCACACCTGGGCGGTGACCGGCGCGGTCATTTCGTTGCCGTCGCTGTGCGCGGTGGCGCCCGGGCTGGGGTAGACGCCCAGGTGCGAATGCACGTCGATGATGCCCGGCGTCACCCACTTGCCGCGGCCGTCCACGACGGTGGCGCCGGCGGGGTCGAGGTCGCTGCCGACCGCGGCAACCTTGCCGTCGCGCATCAGCACGTCGGCGTTTTCAAGGCGCCGGCCGTCGCCGGTAAGCACGGTGGCGTCGGTGATCAGCACCGGCGCCGAAGCGACCGGCGAATACGTGCTTGCGAACGGCGACTCGGCCGCCGGCGCCAGGGCCGGAAGCGCAAGCAGGGTGGTGGCCAGCAGGCTGGCCCGCAGGTGTGGTCGCATCAGGTGTCTCTCCCCGGTTAACGGGCAACCCTAGCCAGCGGCGGCCGGGTTTGCCAAGTGCAGTAAGCCGTCCCAGGCCACCTGCGTGGCACAATAGTCGGGCAATACGGATAAAAAGAACAAAACAAGGATCACGAAAACATGAAAGACAAGAACGAAATCGTAAGCAACTGGCTTCCCCGCTACACCGGCGTGCCGCTGGAAGAATTCGGGGAACACATCCTGCTGACCAACTTCAGCGGCTACCTGGGCACCTTCGCGCGCATGACCGGCGCGCAGATCGTCGGCCTGGACCGGCCCATGCCCAGCGCCACCGCCGACGGCATCACGCTCATCAACTTCGGCATGGGCAGCGCCAACGCCGCCACGGTGATGGACCTGCTGTCGGCGATAAACCCGCAGGCCTGCCTGTTCCTGGGCAAGTGCGGCGGGCTCAAGCGCAAGAACGAACTGGGCGACCTGATCCTGCCCATCGCCGCCATCCGCGGCGAAGGCACCAGCAACGACTACCTGCCGCCGGAAGTACCGGCGCTGCCGGCCTTTGCGCTGCAGCGCGCGGTGTCGACGATGATCCGCGACCTGGGCCACGACTACTGGACCGGCACCGTGTACACCACCAACCGCCGGGTCTGGGAACACGACGCCGAGTTCAAGGACTACCTGCGCAAGCTGCGCTGCATGGCCATCGACATGGAAACGGCGACGGTGTTTTCGGCCGGCTTCGCCAACTCGATTCCGTCGGGCGCGCTGCTGCTGGTCTCCGACCAGCCGATGGTGCCCGAGGGCGTGAAAACCGAAGCCTCCGACCGCAAGGTCACCGAACACTTCGTCGAGCGCCACATCCAGATCGGCATCGAGGCCCTGCGCCTGATCCGCCGCCACGGCAAGTCGGTCAAGCACCTGCGCTTCGACTGAACCGGACGCAGGAGCCGGCCATGGGCACCGAACACTGGCGCGATGTCTACCGGACCAAACCAGCCGACACCGTCAGCTGGTACCGGCCGCGGCTGGACATGTCCCTGCGCTTGCTGGAAGACGCCGGGCTGACGCCGCAATCGCGGGTCATCGACGTCGGCGGCGGCGCCTCGACCCTGGTGGACGACCTGCTGGCCCGGGGAGTCAGCCAGGTCACCGTGCTTGACCTGGCCGACGAGGCTTTGGACATCGCCCGCCAGCGTCTGGGCATCCGGGGCTCACGGGTGCAGTGGCTGGCGGCGGACGTCACCCGCGCCGACCTGGCAGAAGCGGCTTACGACCTCTGGCATGACCGCGCGGTGCTGCATTTCCTGGTGGATCCCGAAGCGGCGGCGGCCTATGTCGCCCAGGTCCGGCGCTGCCTGGCCCCGGGCGGCCATGCCGTGATCGGCGGATTCGCGCCCGGGGGCCCGGAGCGCTGCAGCGGCCTGGTGGTGGCCCGGCGCTCGCCCGAAGACCTGGCGGCGCTGTTCGGCCCGGATTTCACCCTGGTGTGCGACGCCAAGGAAGACCACCACACGCCGGCGGGCTCCATCCAGGCTTTTTCCTGGGCTGTGCTGCGAAAAACCTTGTAGGTACCGCTGGCTACCAGTTGAAGACGAAACCGACGACGTCGGGCTGCGGCTTGGCGTCCGAAAAACGCACCGTGCATTCGACGATCTGCTTGGCCTCGGACGTCAGGCCGGGCTCGATGATTATCGGGGCGGTAAGGAACTGTTCCCCGTTGGGCACGTCCTTCATGCTGGCCCCGAGGGCCTTGAGGTCGAGTTCGTAAAGTTTGCCGTCGAGCCGTGATTCCGCGGCGGCCTTGCAGGCCTCGGCCGCGAGGGCGCTACGGTCGGCGCCGCGGCCACCATTGTCGGCGCCGCCGCCACAGGCCACGAGGACCAGGGTTGCGGGAACCGCCACCAGCCAATTGCGCATGTCTTGTCTCCTGGGTGCTACCACGCCCTTGCCTTGGGGGGACGACCCGGTTGGGCGGGTTTGGTTGCCCGTCCAAGTTAGCGCAATTGCTCTAACCCTGCCAACAACGCTTACGTGAAGGCCCGGGTCGGCAATGCGCCCGGGCCCGTGTCGGTCAGTAGCGCGGCACGCTCGGGTCGATCTG
>NZ_CAXBJS010000157.1:0-6093 GCF_963976025.1 uncultured Arenimonas sp. | reverse complement strand
TCCTTGGCCCCACCGGGGTGGGCAAGACCGAGCTGTGCAAGGCGCTGGCCGGCTTCCTGTTCGATACCGAAGACGCGATGGTGCGCATCGACATGAGCGAGTTCATGGAAAAACATTCCGTGGCCCGCCTGATCGGCGCGCCCCCGGGTTACGTCGGCTACGAAGAGGGTGGTTACCTCACCGAAGCCGTGCGTCGCCGGCCCTACAGCGTGCTGCTGCTCGACGAAGTCGAGAAGGCGCATCCCGATGTGTTCAACATCCTGCTGCAGGTGCTCGACGACGGCCGCCTGACCGATGGCCAGGGCCGCACGGTTGACTTCCGCAACACCGTGATCGTGATGACCTCGAACCTGGGCAGCCAGCACATCCAGGAACTGAGCGGCGAAGGCGACGCGGCCTATGTGCAGATGAAGGCGGCGGTGATGGGGGTGGTGCAGTCGCACTTCCGCCCGGAGTTCATCAACCGGCTCGACGAGATCGTGGTCTTCCACCCGCTGGGCCGCGACCAGATCCAGGCCATCGCCCGCATCCAGACCGCCTACCTGTCCAAGCGCCTGGCCGAGCGGCAGATCGCCCTGGAAATCGACGAATCGGCGCTGGCCCTGCTGGGCAACGTCGGCTTCGACCCGGTCTACGGCGCCCGGCCGCTCAAGCGCGCGATCCAGCAGCAGCTGGAAAACCCGCTGGCGCAGAAGATCCTGGCCGGCGAGTTCGGCCAGGGCGACACGGTGCGCGTGGGTGCCGACGCCGGCACCCTCACCTTCGCCAAGTCCTGAACCAACACCGTGGGAGGGGCTTCAGTCCCGGTTTGCCCGAATCGGGACTGACGTCCCTCCCACCAAAGCCTGACCCGATTTTCATCGGCGGCCCGTCAGGCTTGGCAAATGACCCTCCAACTCGTCTGGTTCAAACGCGACCTGCGCAGCGTCGACCATGCTCCGCTGGTCGAGGCGGCGGCGCGCGGGCCGGTGCTGCCGCTTTACGTGGCCGAGCCCGCGTACTGGGCCTTGCCCGACACCAGCGGTCGCCAGTGGGAGGCGATTGTCGACGGCCTGCATGACCTGCGCCAGGACCTCGCCCGCCTGGGCCAGCCGCTGGTGGTGCGCACCGGCGATGTCATCGAGGTTTTCGAAGCCCTGCACGCCGGGCCGGGCATCGCCGCCCTGTGGTCGCACGAAGAAACCGGCAATGCCTGGACCTACGCCCGCGACCGGCGGGTGATCGCCTGGGCGCGCGCCCGCGGCATTGCCTGGCACGAAATCCCGACCGGCGGCGTCCATCGCCGGCTGCGCAGCCGCGCCCGCTGGGCCTCGGGCTGGGAAGCACGCATTGCGCCGGCGCCGTTGGCCGAACCCGCCCTGCCACCGCTGTCGGGCATTGCACCGGGGCCGATTCCGACCGCGAACGACCTGGGCATGGCACCCGACTCCTGTCCCGGCCGCCAGCGTGGCGGGCGCCGGCGCGGCGAACGCGCGCTGCAGACCTTCCTGGCCGGGCGAGCCGAAGGCTACCAGCGCGGCATGAGCAGCCCGCTGTCGGCGCAGACCCGGTGCTCGCGCCTGTCCGTCGCCCTGGCCACCGGCACGCTGTCGCTGCGCGAAGTGGTGCACGCCCTGCGTGCGGCGCGCGCACGGGGCGGGCCGGTTCCCGCCCGCGATCTGGCCGCCTTCGACAAGCGCCTGCACTGGCACTGCCACTTCATCCAGAAGCTCGAAAGCGAACCGGCCATCGAGTTCCGCAACGTGCACCGTGGTTTCGACGGCCTGCGCGAAGACCAGTTCAACCACGAATGGTTCGACGCCTGGCAGCGTGGCGAAACCGGCTGGCCCTTCGTCGACGCCTGCCTGCGCGCCTTGCAGCAGACCGGTTGGATCAACTTCCGCATGCGCGCAATGCTGGTGTCGGTCAGCAGCTACCACCTTTGGCTGCACTGGCCCGCGCCTGCCCGCCAGCTGGCGCGCTGGTTCACCGACTACGAACCGGGCATCCACTACCCGCAGGTGCAGATGCAGGCCGGCGTCACCGGCATCAACATCCCGCGCATGTACAACCCGGTGAAACAATCGCAGGACCAGGACCCGCGCGGCGAATTCATCCGCCGCTGGCTGCCCGAACTCCAGGGCGTGCCCGACACGTGGATCCACACGCCCTGGCAGATGGGTGCGGCCCGGCAGCGCGCCGCCGGCCTGCGCATCGGCGAAAACTATCCGGCCCCGGTGCGCGACCACGAACACGCCGCGCGCGAAGCCCGGGCGAAACTCACGGCCTGGAAACGCGCCTACGTGGCCCGCGAAGAAAGCCAGCGCGTCTTCGAAAAGCACGGCAGCCGCAAGCGCCAGCCCGTCCGCGGTCGAAGCAAGCCCACGACGCCGCTGCCGCCGCCCGCCCCGCAGGGCGATCTCTTCTAGCGCCGCTCAGGTCGCTCGGTGTTTGCGGAACGGCGGCGCGGACAGCGCCATCTCGGCCATGGAGTGCGCGAGTTCCTTTTCCGCCAGGACCGCGCCGTCGGCACCGTGCTCCAGCAGGTGCCTGACCTCGCCGTCGCTGTGCGCACGGGCCAGGATGGTCATGTCGGGGCGGATGGCGCGCAGGCGGGCCACCACCTCGCCGGCTTCCAGCGGCTGGGGAATGGCCAGGATCACCAGGCTCGCGTTCTCCGGCGCCGCTTCGTCGAGCACCCGGGTGTTGGCGGCGTTGCCCCGGATCGCGGGATAGCCGTCGTCGCGGGCCTTTTGAACCAGGTCGGCATCGTCGTCGATCACCACCAGCGGCACCGCGCGTTCGCGCAGCAGCTTGGCGATTTCGCTGCCGACGCGGCCGAAGCCGATCAGGATGGCGTGTTCACCCTCCGGCATCGGCGGGCCGACCCAGCGTGGTTTGCGCGGCTTCGGCGCGGCATCGGCGGCCGCCTGCGACCGCCGCGCCTGCCACACATCCAGCCAGCCAAAGATCAGCGGGTTGGCGATGATCGAAAGCAGCGAGCCGGCCAGCACCAGGTCGCGGCCTTCCTCGGGCAGGATGCCCAGCGACACGCCCAGCGCCGCCAGGATGAAGGAGAACTCGCCGATCTGCGCCAGGCTGGCGGAAATCGTCAGCGCGGTATCGCTGGGATGCTTGAACGCGCGAACGATCAGGTAGGCCGCCGCGGACTTGCCGACAACGATTATCAGGAAAGTCGCCACCACCGGGATCGGCTGCTCGATCATGATCATCGGGTCGAACAGCATGCCCACCGACACGAAGAACAGCACGGCGAAGGCATCGCGCAGCGGCAGCGAATCCGACGCCGCCTTGTGGCTAAGGTCGCCGTTGAGCAGCATGCCGGCGAAAAACGCGCCCAGCGCGAAGGACACGCCGAACAGTTTCGCCGACCCGAAGGCCACGCCCAGCGCGATCGCCAGCACCGACAGCGTGAACAGCTCGCGCGAGCCAAAGCCGGCGACCTTTTCCAGCACCCAGGGGATGGCGCGCTTGCCGACCACCATCATCACCGCCACGAAGGCGCTGACCTTCAGGAAGGTCCAGCCCAGCGAACCCAGGATCGAGCCCGTGCCGGCGCGGTCGCCGTCGCCCGCGCCCATGGCGTCGGCCAGGGCCGGCAGCAGCACCAGCGCCGCCACCATCACCAGGTCCTCGACGATCAGCCAGCCGACGGCGATCTTGCCGCGCCGGGTTTCCAGCAGGCGCCGGTCCTCCATGGCGCGCAGCAGCACCACGGTGCTGGCCACCGACAGCGCCAGGCCGAACACCAGGCCGTGCAGGGTGGGCCAGCCCATGAACCAGGCCAGGCCCCAGCCCAGCACCGTGGCCGTGGCGATCTGCACGATGGCGCCGGGAATGGCGATCGCCTTCACTTCCAGCAGGTCTTCGACCGAAAAATGCAGGCCGACGCCGAACATCAGCAGGATCACGCCGATTTCCGACAGCTCCATGGCCAGCGACGGGTCGGCCACGAAACCCGGGGTGAAGGGCCCCACCAGGATGCCCGCCAGCAGGTAGCCGACGATGGGCGAGAGTTTCAGGCGGTGGGCGAGGGTGCCCAGCACGAAAGCCAGCACCAGGCCCATGGCCAGCAGGGCGATCAGTGGCGTGTCGTGGGGCATGCGGGGTCCTCGCCGGGGGGACTGATAGACTACCCGACCTTTCAAGCAGCGCCTGTCATGATCGCCTTCCGCAACTTCGCCCTGCGCCGCGGGGAACACCTGCTGCTATCGCAGGTCGACCTGTCCTTGCACGCCGGCTGGCGGGTGGGCGTTATCGGCCGCAATGGCTGCGGCAAGTCCAGCCTGTTCGCCGCCATCCTGGGCGAGGTCGAAGCCGACAAGGGCGACATCGACCTGCCTGGCAAGACACGCATCGCCTGGGTGGCGCAGGAAACCCCCTCGCTGCCGGACCCGGCCATCGACTACGTGCTGGCCGGCGACACCGAAGTGCACGCGGTGCTGCAGGCCGAAGCGGCCGCCACCGAAGCCGAGGACTGGGACGCGGTGGCCGAAGCGCACCAGCGCCTGGCCGAGATCAACGGCTACGACGCCACCGCCCGCGCCGGCCGCCTGCTGCACGGCCTGGGCTTTCCGCCGGAAACCCATAACAAGCCGGTGTCCGATTTCTCGGGCGGCTGGCGCGTGCGCCTGAACCTGGCGCGGGCGCTGATGATGCCCTCGGACCTGCTGCTGCTCGACGAACCCACCAACCACCTCGACCTTGACGCCGTGCTGTGGCTTGAACAGTGGCTGCTCAAGTACCCGGGCACGCTGCTGATGATCTCGCACGACCGCGAGTTCCTCGACGGCCTGAGCACGCACACCCTGCACCTGCACGAAGGCCGGGCCAAACTCTACGTCGGCGACTACACCAGCTTCGAACGCCAGCGCGCCGAACACCTGCGCCAGCAGCAGATCGCCCACGACAAGGAACAGGTCGAACGCGCGCACCTGCAAAGTTTCATCGACCGGTTCAAGGCCAAGGCCAGCAAGGCCAAGCAGGCCCAGAGCCGCATGAAGCGCCTGGCCAAGCTGGCCGGCACCGAAGCCGTGCGCGCCGAACGCGCCTTCAACATCAACTTCGCCGAGCCGGCGAGGCTGCCGCATTCGATCATCCGCATCAACCACGGCGAGGCGGGATATGGCGCCGATGCGATCATCCTGCACGACGTCGGTTTCGGCCTGGAGGCCGGCGACCGCGTCGGCCTGCTCGGCCCCAACGGCGCCGGCAAGTCGACGCTGGTGAAAACCCTTGTCGGTGAACTGCCGCTGCTGGGCGGCGAACGCGTGGCGCACCCCGACATGCGCATCGGCTACTTCGCCCAGCACACCGTCGAGAGCCTGCACGAAGGCCAGAGCCCGTTGTGGCACCTGAAGGAAATCGCGCCCAACGCCGGCGAACAGCAGCTGCGCAACTTCCTGGGCCGCTGGAACTTCATCGGTGACCGCGCCTTCGAAAACGTCGATGGCTTTTCCGGCGGCGAGCGCGCGCGCCTGGCCCTGGCCCTGATCGCCTACCGCGAACCGAACGTGCTGCTGCTCGACGAACCCACCAACCACCTCGACCTGGACATGCGCGAGGCGCTGGCCGAGGCGCTGTCCGACTTCCCCGGCGCGATCGTGCTGGTCTCGCACGACCGCCACCTGATCGGCCTGGTCTGCGAAACCTTCTGGCGCGTCGCCGACGGCCACGTCGAAGAATTCAACGGTGACCTGGACGAATACGCCGCCTGGCTGCGCTCGCGCGGCAACGAGCCCAAGGCCCCCAAGGCCGCCGCCGCGCCGCCGCCCAAGCCGGCCAAGCCGGTGCGCAGCAAGCACGAACAGGACACGGCCGCACGCCGCGCCCGCCAGCTCGAAACCCGCGTCGCCGAACTGGCCGAACAACTCGCCCAGGTCGAAGCCCAGCTCGCCGACCCGGCGATCTACGGCAACGACGGCGGTTCCGAAGTCGGCCAGCTGACCCAGCGCCAGCAAAAACTCGTCGCCGAGAAAGACGCGCTGGAAGCCGAGTGGCTGGCGCAGCTGGAGATCGCTGAAGCCTGAGCGGCCCCGGGGACAGGTGCAAAAAAAACCCGGGTCAGAGTCGAGTTTTGGAAATGCGACTCTG
>NZ_CAXBJS010000156.1:0-6134 GCF_963976025.1 uncultured Arenimonas sp. | reverse complement strand
CGACGATGAGCCTACAGGGACGTACTTGCGGCGTGTCGGTCAGGGCGACTGCACGTTGCCTCCACTCGCGAAGCGAACACGGACCGACGCCCTGCTTGGCCAAAGGCCAAGGGCAGAAGATTCGCGCCTGAAGGCGCTCCTACAAGGGGTTTGCGTCGGGCGGGAAAACGACGACGTGGGCGAGGTCGGGGAAGACGCGCAGGCGGCTTCCGGGCTGGCGCTGCTGGTGGCTGGGGACGAGAGACATCAGTACCGTGCCGTCGCCCAGACGCAGCGTGTGCAGGGTATCGGCGCCGCGGAAGGCGATCGCCGTCACTTCGGCTTCGATGCCGCCTTCGTCCACCGGGCGCAGGTCGTCGGGGCGCAGCAGCACGCGCACTTCGCTGCCGTCGGGCCAGGGCATCGGGCGCGCGACGTCGAGTTCTCCCAGCGCCGTCGCGACGCGGTTGCCCGGCATCACGCGCGCCGCCAGGAAACGTCCCTCGCCGACGAACGACGCCACGAAGGGCGTCGCCGGCCGGTGGTAGAGCTCGAAGCCCGGCGCCCACTGCAGCAGCCGCCCGGCCTGCATCACGCCGACGGTGTCGGCGAAGGCGAATGCCTCTTCCTGGTCGTGGGTGACCAGCAGCGCGGCGATGCCCAACTGGCGGAGCAGGTCGCGCAGGTCGTCGCGCAGTCGTCCGCGCAGGTCGGCGTCGAGGCTGGAAAAGGGTTCGTCGAGCAGCAGCAGGTCCGGGCGCGGCGCCAATGAGCGCGCCAGCGCCACGCGCTGCTGCTGGCCGCCGGAAAGTTCATGCGGGTAACGCTGGTCCAGCCCGTCCAGGCCGATCAGCGCCAGGGTTTCGCGAGTGCGCCCGATACGCTCTGAGCGCCCCAGCCTGTGCAGGCCGAAGCCAACATTGTCGGCCACCGTCAGGTGCGGGAACAGCGCCAGGTCCTGGAACACGAAGCCCAGGCCGCGGGCTTCCGGCGCCAGCGGCAGGGCGTCCCTGCCGCGCAGGCGAAGTTCGCCCGACTCCGGCGCGTGGAAACCGGCGATGGCGCGCAGCAGCGTGGTCTTGCCGCAGCCGCTGGGCCCGAGCAGGCAGCCCAGTTCGCCCGGCCCCAGGTCCAGGTCGAGGTCCCGCACCGCCGGCTGCCCTGCGTAAGCGCAGGTCAGCCGGCGGATCGACAGCAGGCTTGGGGCCATCCGGCCTCAGGCCATCTGGCTGGCGACGAAGTCCCAGTTCACCAGGTTCCAGAACGCTTCGACATACTTCGGCCGCGCGTTGCGGTAGTCGATGTAATACGCGTGTTCCCAGACGTCGCAGGTCAGCAGCGGCTTGTCGCTGCCGGTCAGCGGCGTGGCGGCGTTGGGCGTGCTGACCAGGGCCAGCGAGCCGTCCGGGCGCTGCACCAGCCAGCCCCAGCCGGAGCCGAAGGTGGTGATGGCGGTCTGCGAGAACTGTTCCTTGAACTGCGCGAAGCTGCCGAAAGCCTTGTTGATGGCCTCGGCCAGGGCGCCGGTGGGTTCGCCGCCGCCGTTGGGCGACAGGCAGTTCCAGTAGAAGGTGTGGTTCCAGACCTGGGCGGCGTTGTTGAACATGCCACCCTGCGACTTGCGGATGATGGCTTCGAGGTCCATGGACTCGAACTCGGTGCCTTCGATCATCTTGTTGAGGTTGGTGACGTAGGTCTGGTGGTGCTTGCCGTAGTGGAAATCGATGGTTTCGGCCGAGATGTGCGGCTCGAGCGCGGCGCGATCGTAGGGCAGGGCGGGAAGTTCGATGGCCATGGGCTGTCTCCTTTCGGGTGGGGGAAGGCGCCGGTGGGGCGCCGAGCCGTATAATTCTAGCCCCATCGCGGCCCGGACCCGGGTCGCGTCGAAACGGAGCTTCACATGAGCGTCATGGACCGCATCAAGGCCGAGGTCGAAGGCCACCCGATCGTGCTTTTCATGAAAGGCACGCCCCAGTTCCCGATGTGCGGTTTTTCCAGCCGCGCCGCGCAGGCGCTCAAGACCGCCGGCGCCACTGGTTTCCACACCGTCAACGTGCTCGCCGACCCGGAGCTGCGCGCCAACCTGCCGCGTTATTCCGACTGGCCGAGCTTCCCGCAGCTGTTCGTCAACGGCGAACTGATCGGTGGCTGCGACATCACCATCGACCTGCTCGACAGCGGCGAACTGGCGCGCATGGTCGCCGAGGCGCAGAAGTCGGCATGAGCAACACGCCCGCCCCGCTGCCCGAGGTCGCCGCCGACGCACTGGCCGGCCGGGTGATCCTGGTCACCGGCGCGCACGGTGGCCTGGGCGCCGAGGCCGCCAAGGCCTGCGCGCGGGCCGGCGCCACCGTGGTGCTGCTTGGGCGCAAGCTGCCCAAGCTCAACCGGGTCTATGACGCGGTGAAGGCCCTGGGGCCCGAGCCGGCGCTGTACCCGGTCGACCTGGCCGGGGCCGACCCGGCCGACTACGCCCAGCTGGCCGAAAAAATAGCCGCCGAACTGGGCGGACTGCACGGCGTGCTGCACTGCGCCGCCGAGTTCACCGGCCTGGCGCCGCTGGAGGCCACCGAGCCGGAAGCCTTCGTGCGCTGCCTGCACGTCAACCTCACCGCGCCCTGGCTGCTGACCCAGGCCTGCCTGCCCTGGCTGCGCAAATCCGGCGATTCGGCCGTGGTCTTCACCACCGACGACCCGGCCCGGGTCGGCAAGGCCTACTGGGGTGCCTACGGCCTGGCCAAGCAGGGCCTGGCCAACCTGGTGCGCCAGCTCAGCGCCGAAACCGACCAGACCCCGGTGCGGGTTTCCGGCCTGGAGCCGGGCCCCATGCGCACCGACCTGCGGGCCCGCGCCTACTCCGATGAAACCCAGCTGCGGGTGCCGGGCCCGGCCGCTTATGCCGCGGCCTGCGTGCACCTGCTGTCGCCGGCCGGCCTGGCCCACCGCGGCACCGTCTGGGCGCCCCGGGTGCCGGCATGACCATGCTGTCGGCGGCCCTGCTGCTGTTCCTTATCCTGGACCCGCTGGGCAACATCCCGGTGTTCCTGGGCCTGCTCAAGCCGCTGCCGCCGGCCCGGCGCCGCCGGGTGCTGCTGCGCGAGCTGCTTATCGCCCTGGGCGTGCTCTTCGTCTTCCTCTGGGGCGGCAAGTACGTGCTCGAGGCCATGCACCTGCGCCAGGAGTCGGTTTCCATCGCCGGCGGCATCGTGCTCTTCCTTATCGGCATCAAGATGATCTTCCCCAGCCCCGAGGGCATGTTCGGGGAGGTGCCCGAGGGCGAACCCTTCATCGTGCCCATGGCCATCCCCCTGGTCGCCGGCCCCTCGGGCATGGCGGCGGTGATGCTGCTGGCGGCCCAGGAGCCGGGCCGGATGGCCGACTGGAGCCTGGCCCTGGTGCTGGCCTGGGCGGCGACCGCCATCCTGCTGTTCTCGGCCACCTACCTCTACAAGGTACTGGGCATGCGGGTCCTGACCGCCGTGGAGCGCCTGATGGGCATGCTTCTGGTGGCCATTTCCGTGCAGATGCTGCTCGACGGCGTGGCCGCCTACCTGCGGGCGCCCGGCCTGGGCTGAGGGCGGGTCAGGGAAGGTGGGGAGCCCCCGCCAGGGGTCGGCCGCGCTGTCACCTGAATGACATGTAAGCCGGTTAGCGTGTTAAACTCTTGTTATTGCCACGGGGCAGGGGACCACCCGAACGCGGCAATCCTTCAAGGACTAGCCGTGCCTGTCCCGTCAGGCACCGCGGCGGGACGCCGCAGACAAATTTCCGACACTTTCCTTAAACCAGGGTTTTTCACCATGACCAATCGCAACCGGGTTCGGCTTTCGCAGCTCTCCCTCGGCCTCGCCATCGCCCTCGCGGCGGCGCCGGCCTTCGCGCAGAACACCACCGCCGCCGTTGCCGGCCGCATCACCGGTGCCGACGAGCAGCCGGTTGTCGGCGCCCAGGTGACGATCGTGCACACCCCGTCGGGCACCTCCAGCAACGCCACCACCGGCGCTGACGGTCGTTACTCGGCGCGCGGCCTGCGCGTCGGCGGTCCGTACACCATCACCATCGTGAAGGATGGCGAGGTCGAGGTCCGCGAAGGCGTGTACCTGCAGCTGGCTGAAACCACCGCCGTGGACGCCAGCCTGGGCGATGACCTGGCCACCCTGGCCGCGGTCGAAGTGACCGGCTCGGCCGTCATGTCCGAAGTGTTCTCCCCGGACAAGATGGGTACCGGCACCAACGTCAACCGCCAGCAGATCGAAACCCTGCCGTCGGCCAACCGCAACATCCAGGATTACATCCGCACCGATCCGCGCATCTCGCAGATCTCCAAGTCCGACGGCGCCATCTCGGCCGGCGGCCAGAACACCCGCTACAACCTGATCAAGATCGACGGCGTCAGCGCCTCCGATCCGTTCGGCCTGGAGTCGAACAACCTGCCGACCGAGCGCCAGCCGGTTTCCATCGACGCGATCGAGGAAATCAACATCGACCTGGCCAACTACGACACCACCATCGCCGGCGGTACCGGCGCCGTGGTGAACGCGGTCACCAAGTCGGGCACCAACGAGTTCCACGGCTCGCTGTACTACACCCTGCGTGACGGCGACTGGGTCCGCGAAGACCTCAACGGCGTTCAGTTCAACGGCTTCGAGTCCGAGGACACCTACGGCGCCACCTTCGGTGGCCCGCTGGTCAAGGATCGCCTGTTCTTCTTCGTGAACTACGAAAACTACGTGCGCACCGCGCCGGCCACCGGCTTCGGCGCCACCCCCTACGGCTCGGGTGACATCACCGATGCCGATATCGCTGCCGTGCAGGCCGCGGCCCAGGGTTACGGCTTCAACGCCGGCGGCATCGGCGGCCTCGACGCCGACACCGAGATCGAGGAATACGCGATCAAGCTCGACTGGAACATCAACGACAGCCACCGCGCCGCGCTGCGCTACAGCTATCTCGACCAGGGCGTGCTGCGCTTCCCGCAGGTGGACAACAACTCCATCTCGCTCGACACCTTCTGGTACAACTACGCGAAGGAATTCGAGTCCACCGTGCTGGAAGTCTTCAGCGACTGGTCCGACAACTTCTCGACCGAGTTCAAGGTTTCGCAGCGTGACTACACCGCCGTCCGCCAGACCAACTCGAACCTGCCGCAGATCCAGATCCAGGGCTTCGGTGGCAACAGTGCCATCTACATCGGCACCGAGCAGAACAGCCACGTCAACCTGATCGACACCGAGCAGACCACCCTGTTCGGCGCCGGCAACCTGTTCGTCGGCGACCACGAGATCAAGTTCGGCTTCGACTGGGAAAACAACGACGTCATCAACTTCTACGGTCGCGACCTCAACGGCACGTACACGTTCAGCAGCCTGGCCGACTTCCAGGCCGGCAACTACAGCTTCTACGTGGTGCGCGCCCCGCGTCCGAACGGCGGCAGCTACGCCGACATCCCGGCGGCCTACACCCAGTCCAACACCGGCCTGTTCGTGCAGGACACCTGGGCGGTCAACTACAACCTGACCCTGATGTTCGGCCTGCGCTACGACAAGCCGGACTTCGACGACCAGCGCCTGTACAACGACTACGTCTCCACGATCTACGGTTACGACAACTCCAACACCGTCGACGTCGACATCGTGCAGCCGCGCTTCGGCTTCAACTACACCTTCGACTCCGAGCGCCCGACCCAGATCCGCGGCGGCCTGGGCCTGTTCCAGGGTGCCTCGCCGAACGTCTGGCTGGCCGGCGCCTACCAGAACACCGGCCTGAACTACGTGCAGTACGAAGAGCGCAACGGCAGCGGCTTCTCCGGTCCGGACCTGTACATCCCGCCGTCCGGCTCGAACGCGGCCTGCAGCCCGATCCCGACCCTGCCGAACTGCCCGCGCCAGAACGTCGACATCATCGCGCCCGACTTCGCGCTGCCGTCGGTCTGGAAGGCCAACCTGGCGTTCGAACACGAGCTGCCGTGGCACGGCATGGTGTTCTCCGCCGAAGCCCTGGTCACCAACACCAAGGACGGCATCTTCATCCAGCGTCTTGACCCGTTCAACGCCAACGGCGAGGGCGTCACCGCCGTCGGTCCGGACGGTCGCGACCTGTTCTGGAACGCCAACGGCCTGAACCCGGATCGCCGCGGCAACTTCGGCATCGACAAC
>NZ_CAXBJS010000155.1:0-6162 GCF_963976025.1 uncultured Arenimonas sp. | reverse complement strand
CGACGACCAGGCTTCGATGCCGCCTTCGACGTTGTAGAGGTCGTGGAAACCCAGGCCGCGGAAGTATTCGGCGGCCTGGCGGCTGGAATTGCCGTGGTGGCACAGGAAGGCCAGCGGCAGGTCCTTGGGCAGGGCCTCGAGGCGTTCGCGGCTGTCTTCGTCCAGCACCTCGTGCGGGTGCGGGAACGGCGCCAGGGCGCGTTCCGCGGCCGGGCGCACGTCGACGACGTCGATGGTGCCGGCGATGATGTGGTCGTGCAGCTGCTGCACGCCCATCGGCTTCACCGCGGCCGGCGCGTTCGGGTTGTGGATGGCCAGGCCGGCGCCGCGGGCGTCTTCCACCCAGTCGATGCGCAGGCCGCGCGCGCGCGGCACGCTGGCCAGGTCCAGGTGCAGACGGATGCCGGCGGCTTCGGTCACCACTTCGTTGCCGTTGGCTGGCTTGAGTTCGAAGCGGGCGTTGAAGCGCGGATCCACCGACAGGTGCAGCACGGCGCCGTCGTCGCCGTTATCCAGCGCGCGGCTGATCGCCTCGGCCGCGGCCGGGGTGATCTCGATTTCCGGCGGGCTGCGGTCGGGCGCGGGCAGGCCCAGCATCTGGTGCAGTTCGCCGCTGTTGAGCATCTGCTCGATGATGTCGCTGCCGCCGAGCAGTTCGCCGCCGACGTAGAGCTGAGGAATCGTCGGCCACTGGCCATACACCTTGATGCCCTCGCGAACCTCCGGGTCCGACAGCACGTCGACATGGCCGAAGGACGGCACCAGGCCCTTCAGGATGCCCGCGGCCTTGGCCGAAAAGCCGCACTGCGGCATGTCGGGATTGCCCTTCATGAAAAGCACGACGTGGTTCGCAGCGAGGATGCCTTCGATGCGGGCGCGGGTATCGGGGGAGAGGGACATGGGGGAACTCCTTGGAAATCCCCGCAATTGTAGCGTGGCTGGCAAAGGGGTCAGGTGCATTTAAGCGCTTTGCGCGCAAATGCACCTGACCCCTGTTCAGCGATCAGCTAACAGCCGCTCGGCGAAGGGCAGGGCCAGCGCCGTCCAGTCGGCATAGGCGCGGGCCGAGGGGTGCAGGCCGTCCTCGGCCAGGCGGTCGGGCTGGTTGCCGGGGCTGCGGCTGGCGGGCGTGATGTCCACGAAGGCCACGCCCCGGGCCGCGCATTCGGCGGCGGCGGCGGCGTTGTAGGCGTCGAGTTCGCTGGCGATGCGCGCGGTGTCGCGGCCGCTGGCCTGGCCGAAGGGGGTGACCCCCCAGTCCGGGATCGACAGCACCAGCACCCGGTCGGCGCGGCCGCCGGCCAGCTGGATCGTGCGGTCGAGCAGGCCCGCGAACTCGCCGCGGTACTCGTCCACCGGCCGGCCCCGGTACTGGTTGTTCACGCCGATCAGCAGGCTGGCGAAATCCCACTGGCCCAGCGGTTCGGCGGCGTCCATGGCCGCCGACAGCTCGTCGGTGGTCCAGCCAGTGGTGGCGATGAAACGCGGCGCGGCCAGCGGCACGCCGCGTTCGCGCAGCGCCGCGGCCAGCTGCACCGGCCAGCGCCCTTCTTCGGGTACCGACTCGCCGATGGTGTAGGAATCGCCCAGCGCCAGGTAACTGATTTCGCCGGGCTCACCGGCGGGCAGCGCCATGGCCATCGCCAGCAGCGCCTCAGGCCACATGCCGCTTGCGCTGGCCCGCGCGCGCCGACAGCACCCGGTCGATGCGCTCGAAAACTTCGCGCACGACCGGCGCCTCCGGCAGCAGGGTGATGCGGAAGTGGCGCGAGCCGGGCACGTTGAAGCCGCTGCCCGGCACCACCAGCACGTCCTCGTTTTCCAGCAGCTCCAGCGCGAAGGCCTGGTCGTCGAATCCGTCGGCCGCCGGGCCCACGACCTGCGGGAAGGCATACAGCGCGCCCATCGGCGCCACGACCGACAGATGCTCGCTGGCCGCGCAGCCGTCGATCACGGCCTGGCGCGATTCGTAAAGGCGCCCGCCCGGCACGGTGAGTGCGCGGATGGTTTCCGGGCCCTGCAGCGCCGCCGGCACCGCGAACTGGCCCGGCACGTTGGCGCACAGGCGCATGGCGCTGAGCAGGTCCAGGGCATGGTGGAAGTCGCCCACGCGCAGCGGGTCGCCCGACAGCACCGCCCAGCCCACGCGCCAGCCGCAGGCGCGCCAGACCTTGGACAAGCCGCCGAAGCTCAGGCAGGGCACGTCGCCGGCCAGCGGCGCCAGCGCGGTGAACGTCGCGTCTTCGTAGGTGATGCCGTCGTAGATCTCGTCGGCCATCAGCAGCAGGCCGTGGCGCGCGGCGATGTCCACCAGCCGCTGCAGCAGCGCCGGCGGGTAGTTGGCGCCGGTGGGGTTGTTCGGGTTGATCACCACCAGCGCGCGGGTGCGCGGCGTCACCAGCTTTTCGATTTCATCCGGGTCGGGCAGGAAGCTGTTTTCCGGCGCGCAGCGGTAATACACCGGCCGGCCCTGGTTGAGGATGGTGGCGGCGCTCCACAGCGGGTAGTCGGGCGAGGGCAGCAGCACTTCGTCGCCCGGGTTGAGCAGCGCCCGCAGCGACATGTCGATCAGCTCGCTGACGCCGTTGCCGACGAACACACGCTCGGCGCAGGCATTGGGTGTGCCGCGTTCGCGGTGCGCCTGGGCCACGGCTTCGCGGGCCAGCGGCAGGCCCTGCTGGTGGGTGTAGGCGTCGGATTCGGCCACGTGCGCGGACAGGGCCTGCTGCAGGTGGTCGGGGGCGCGGAAACCGAAGGCGCCCGGGTTGCCGATGTTCAGGCGGATCAGATGCCGGCCCTGGCCCTCGAGTTCGCGGGCGCGGCGGGAAAGTTCGCCGCGGATGTCGTAGCGGACCTCGCGAAGGCTGTCGCGGGTCGGCATGGGGCTGTGGGGCATGGTGCAGCGGGCTCGGGCAGGGGACTTGGGCCCGAGGTTAACGGAATCTTGACGTGCTTTCAGCCGGCTTGTTTCAGCCCGGCCGTGGCCCGCGCCGCAGGGCCAGGATGGCCGCGAGGGTGAAGCCCAGCTCCCAGACCAGGGCGCCGGCGAAAAAAGTGGTGAACTCGCCGCTCAGGGCGATGCCCAGCAGGCGGGCCGCGCCGATGCCGCCGTTGACCAGGGCCACCGACCACAGACCGGCCTCGCGCCAGGCCGGCCGCGCCGCGCAGACCAGCAGGAAGGTGCCCAGGCCCAGTTCCAGCCCGCCGTAGAAGGCCCGCAGCTCCACCAGTCCCGCCGGGCTGCCGGTGATGCCGACCCCCGCCAGTACCGCCGCCGGCGCGGCCGTAATCGCCACGCCAAAGCCCAGGAAGCCCAGGCCGGCCAGCACCAATACCCACTTGCCGAAGTTTTCCATGGGGCCAGCATGGCCCCGGGAAAGTGAGCAGGGCGTGTTGGCCGGCGTATCATCGCCGCCAATGCAGCTCCTTGAAGAAGACCTCGCCCCCCTGCGCGCCCTCGGCTGGCCCGACGACGACGCGTCGCGCGAGGCCCTGGCCGCCGCCGCCGGCCACCGCCTGGCGCGCGTCGCCAGCCAGCACCGCACCGCCTACGACGTGGCCACCGGCCCCGACGAGATGCAGATGAAGGTGCAGCCGCCCATGCCCTGGACCCGGCCGCGTTTCCCGCCCGACCAGCGCGCGGCGGTCGGCGACTGGGTCACCCTGGACGAAAGCGGCAAGACCATTGTCGACCTGCTGCCGCGGCGGTCCATCCTCAAGCGCGGCGCCGCCGGCGAACACCATCGCCAGCAGCTGATCGCCGCGAACGTGGACCACGTGCTGGTGGTCGTCGGGCTCGACCAGGACTTCAACCCGCGCCGCATCGAACGTTACCTCGTGCTTATCCGCGCCAGCGGCGCCGACCCCGTGCTGGTGCTGACCAAGGCCGACCAGTGCGAGATCGTCGAGGACTGCATAGACCTGCTGGCCGAGGTCGCCGATTCCGGCGTGCCCATCCACGCGGTCAATTCCAAGGACCCCGACAGCACCGCCGTGCTGCATCCCTACCTGGGCCCAGGCCGCACCGTGGTGCTGGTGGGCAGCTCCGGCGCCGGCAAATCCACGCTGACCAACACCCTGCTGGGCCGCGAAAAGATGAAAACCAATGCTGTCCGCGCGAACGATTCGCGCGGCCGGCACACCACCACCGCGCGCGTGCTGCTGCCGCTGCCGCAGGGCGGCTGCCTGATCGATACGCCGGGCATGCGCGAAGTAAAACTCAGCGGCGACGAAGACGTGGCCGACGCCTTCGAAGACGTCGAAGCGCTGGCGGCCAACTGCCGCTTCCGGGACTGCGCCCACGTCAACGAACCCGGCTGCGCCGTGCAGGCCGCCGTCGAGGACGGCAGCCTGGACGAAGCGCGTTACGCCAACTACGCCAAGCTGCGCGACGAAATGGAAGCCGCGGCCACGTCACTGGCCGAACGCAAGGCCGACGCCCGGGTCCTGAACAAGGCGCTCAACAAACGCCTGAAGGACAAGTACGGCCGCCGCTGAGGGCGGCGGCCGCCCGGCTTACAGGCCGTGGCGCTCGAAGGCGCTGCGCTGCTTGGCCAGGTAGTCCTCGAAGGCGCGGTCGTAGGCGAGCCGCCAGTTGGCCTCGCGGCCGCTCTGGCCCTTGTTGATGCCGTAGGCCGAGACGGTGAATTTCCGGTCGCCGACCGGGTCCACGACCTCGAAGTCCATGCGCAGCTTGGCTTCCATGGACACCGACCAGAATCCGGGACTGAACCAGGCCCAGAATTCCTTGATGTCCACGCGCAGCCGGATCGCGTCCGCGGGCGCCTGCGCGCCGGCTTCCAGCACCCGGATGCCACGCTCGTGCAGGCCGGTGGTGACCAGGTCGCGGGTCAGCGTTTCCACCGTCTCGCCGCCTTCGAGCAGGATGTCGCCCAGGGCCATGCCGTAGCCGTTGCGCTTGCGCGCGATCGCGCGCTTGCGGCCTTCGGCGTCGAGCACGTAGTCGCTGCCTTTCTTGAGCGAGGGAATGCTGGGGTCGCGCGGGTCGGTTTCGAAAACGCGCTGGTCGCGCACCCATTCGATGACCGCGACGCGGTCGCCGGTCGGCTCAGCGTAGTCGGCCTTGGCGCCGGGGACGCCAAGCGCCATTTCGCCGCGGCTGGTGGCGCAGGCGCTGGAAAGAAGCGCAAGCAGTAGCACCAGGCCAAGCCTGGCAAGGGTGGTGTTTCGCATGATTTCCCCTGGATACATTGGCGGCGGTCGCCGCCGGGCTACAGTAGTGGCGGCCCCGGCGGACCCGCAATGCGCCGGCCCGAGAATTTTTCAGGTTTGCAGCCATGCCTTTTTCCGCGACCACGCTTGAACACCACGCCGCGCTCGACGCACGCCTGGTGGCGGCGGTGCGCGGGATCCGGCTGCTGCAGGCGGTGAGTTGGCCGCAGCACGTGCAGCAGGACTTCCTGGCCGCCTGGCGCGCCGGCCGCAGCGTGCTGCCGCAGGTGCGCTACGCGGTGCCCGACCTGGCCGACGTGCGCCGCGAACTGGCCGTGATCGCCGACGCCGCCGATGCCGACGAGCCGCTGGGCCTGTACCTGCGTCGCACCGCCGACAGCTGGTCGGTGGCGACGCAGCTGCTTGAATCCGTGGGCACGGCCGATGTCACCGAACATTCCGTGCGCCTGTTCGGCCGCCCCGGCGACCGGCTGCCTGGCGACGGACCCAGCAACCTCGATGCCGCCCGCCACTTCATCGAAGTCGCCGACGAACTGGACCAGGAGCTGCACAACGCCGAGGCCGACTACGTGCTTTCGGCGGAAACCGTGCGCAGCGAACTGCAGCATTCGCTCGACGCATTTTTCGTGCACCACCAGGTGATGGTCGAACTGGACCCTGACCTGATCGCCAAGGCCGCCGCCGGCCCCACCCGCATCCGCCTGCGCAGCGGCACCGGTTTCAGCGAATACGACCGCCACCAGCTGCTCGAACACGAGGCCTTCGTGCACACGCTGACCGGCCTCAACGGCCGTGAGCAGCCGCATTTCAAATCGATGGCGCGAAACTCGCCGCGGGTCACCGCCACCCAGGAAGGCCTGGCCACCTTCGCCGAACTGGTGACCGGCGCGATCGACATCGAACGGCTCAAGCGCATCAGCCTGCGCATCATCGCCATCCACATGGCAATGCATGGCGCCGACTTCATGG
>NZ_CAXBJS010000154.1:0-6235 GCF_963976025.1 uncultured Arenimonas sp. | reverse complement strand
GAGCGCCTTCAGGCGCGAATCCCTTCTTTGCCAAAGGCAAAGTCAAAAGATTCGCACCTGAAGGCGCTCCTACAGGGACCGTCGGCTAGTAGTAGAGCATCACGAGGTGTTTGGCCTCGGCGAAAAACAGCCAGCGTTCCACCAGCGCGCCCAGCAGCGAGGCCAGCACCGCCACCGCCAGCACCGGCGTGGCGGCGTCGGGGAACATCCAGGCCAGCCAGCAGCAAAACACCGGCACCAGGCCGAACAGCAGCGCGGCGATGACACGCAGCTTGCGCGAGTGCTTGCGCGCCAGCACGAAGCCCATTTCGGTGGTCAGGTAATTGGCTTCGGTGTGCGGGCGTTCGAACACACTCACCTCGCGCCCTTCCGGCAGGCCCAGCGCCGAGGCCTTGCCGACCGGCAGCGGCTTGCGGTCGATGCCGCGCCAGTACAGCCACTTCATGAAGACCAGGATGACCGCCAGTCCGCCCGCCACCACCAGCAGCGGCGCAATCGCCACGCCGCCGGCCAGGCGCTGGCCCAGCAGCATCAACAGCAGCCCGCACAGCAGCGCAAACGTCAGGTACACGGGCAGCACCAGCGGGTGCCGCCAGGCCGGAATGGGCTTCAGCGACGCGTAGATCATCGCCGTGCAGACCACGGTGCCCATGGCGCACAGCAGTGCCGCCCAGATCACCCAGCGCACCTCGTCGGGCAGTCCCGCACCGGCCTCAACGCCGCGCAGCGGCGCCGACAGCCACCAGCCCAGCGCCAGCACCGGCAGGTAAACCAGCACCGCCATCACGCCCTCGCGCGACAGCCAGGACGTGCGCCACTGCGAAAACGCCCGCCACGCGCGCTGCGGCTGCCCCAGGTGGCCCAGGGAGCTGACCAGGCCAATGGTGAAAAGCACCATCGCTGCCGCCAGCAGCCCCAGGAACAGCACCGGCGTATTGCCCATCAGCGCGCCCGGGCGCTCGAAGGCCAGCAGCAGCATCGTCCAGGCCAGCAGGCCGTAGCCGGCGCCCGACAGCGTGGAGAAAAACAGCACGGAAAAGGCGGGATGCATGTCAGCGGCTCAGGGCGCGGTCGAGCCAGCGCAGCAGCGGGTTGAGTTGCGAGGGGTCCACGGTTTCGCGCGCGGCTTCCGGCGCGGCCGCGGCTTCGCCCGGCGGGCCCGCGCGGCGCGGACGAGGCGGCAGGTAGCGGTTCACCGGCGCGTAGCCCAGTTCGGGCATCAGCGGCACGCCGCCGCGTTCTGCCACCAGCTTCGAAACCTTCGAGTCCGGGTCACCCAGGTCGCCGAAGTGGCGTGCGCGCGTCGGGCAGGCCTGCACGCAGGCGGGCTCGCGCGAGACTTCGGGGATCGTTTCGTTGTAAATGCGGTCCACGCACAGCGTGCACTTCTTCATGACGCCTTCGACCGCGCTGTATTCGCGCGCGCCGTAGGGGCAGGCCCAGCTACACAGCTTGCAGCCGATGCACTTGTCTTCGTCCACCAGCACGATGCCGTCTTCGGCGCGTTTGTAGCTGGCGCCGGTGGGGCAGACGGTGACGCAGGCCGGCGTTTCGCAGTGCAGGCAGCTGCGCGGGAAGTGCAGGGTGCTGGCGGGCTGGTCGGCGGTGGCGGCGACGTCGTAGCTGTGCACGCGGTTGAACCAGACGCCGCTGGGATCCTTGCCGTAGGGCTGCTCGTCGGTCAGCGGGCCGGCGATGCCACCCGCGTTCCATTCCTTGCACGACACCGCGCAGGCATGGCAGCCCACGCAGGTGTCGAGGTCGATCACCAGGCCCAGTTTTTTGGCAGAGGGTTTGGGCAGCGAGGTCATCAGAACGGGAAGAACTTCGGGATAAGGAACACGGCCATGCCCCAGAAAATGAGGTTCAGCGGGATACCCATCTTCATGAAGTCCACGAACCGGTAGTTGCCGGCGTTGTAGACCATGGTGTTGGTCTGGTAACCCACGGGCGTGGCGAAGCTGGTGGACGCGGCGAACAGCACCGCCACCAGGAAGGGCGTGGGGCTGACGCCCATGGACACCGCCGTGGTGAAGGCGATCGGCGTGATCAGCACGGCCGCCGCGTTGTTGCTCATCAGTTCGGTCAGCAGGGCCGTCGTCAGGTACACCGCCGCCAGCACGGCCAGCGGCCCGAAGCCGCCGACCCAGTTCACCGAAAAGTCCGCGATGCCCTGGGCCAGGCCCGACTTCTGCATGGCGATGCCCAGCGGCAGCACGCCGGCCAGCAGCACGATCACGCGCCAGTCGATGGCCTGGTAGGCCTGGTCGTTGCCGATGCAGCGCGTGGCCACCAGGGCAATGCCGCCCAGGATCGCCGAGGCGACGATCGGCAGCCAGCCCAGGCCGGCGACGGTGATGGCCGCGGCCATGATGCCTATCGCCAGCCAGGCCTTGCGCTTTGGCAGCGCGGCTTCCTCGCGCTCGTTGAGCACGATCAGGTTGTGGTTGGCGCGCAGCACGTTGAGTTCGGACTTCGGGGCCAGCAGCAGCAGCACGTCACCGACGTTGAGGTTGACGTCCTTGAGCTTCTCGCGCAGCACTTCGCCGCGCCGGTGCACGGCCAGCACGGTGGCGTTGTAGGTCCACTGGAAATCGAGCGCTTCCAGGGTATGGCCGGCCAGCCGCGCGCCCGGGGCGACCATGGCTTCGACCAGCACCTGCGCCTGGTCGCCGTCCTCGCCGCTGAACTGGCTGTCCTGCAGCTTGAACTCGGGTTCGAAGTCGAGCTTGCTGCTGTCCTTGAGTGTCTTGATCTTCTCGAGGTTGCCGCGCACCAGCAGAACGTCGCCTTCGCGCAGGGTCTCGGCCCGCGGCGACCAGTGCTTGTGCTCGCCGCGCATCAGTTCCAGCACGTACACCGAATGTTTTTCGCCCAGCTGGGCCTCGGCCACCGACTTGCCGATCAGCGGCGACTCCGGCATCACGCGCAGCTCGGTGATGTACTTGCCAAGTTCGTAGGCATCGGTGATCGCCGCCGGCGCGTGCTTGGGCAGCAGCCAGCGGCGCATCAGCAGCAGGTACACGAAACCCACCGCCATGGTGATAAGCCCCACCGGCGCGAAGTCGAACAGGCCAAAGCCCGGGTGGCCCAGGTCCTTGGCCATCGAGTTCACCAGCAGGTTGGTCGAGGTGCCGATAAGCGTGCACACGCCGCCCATCTGGGCCGCGTACGACATGGGGATGAGGATCTGCGACGGCGACTGCTGGTTGGCCGTCGAGGCCGCCAGCACCAGCGGCAGCAGCACCGCCACCGCCGCGGTGTTGTTCACGAAGGCCGAGATCGGACCGACGACCAGCATCAGCAGCAGCATGAACAGGAAGCCGTTCTTCACCCGCCCGAACAGCCGCCCCAGCGAAGCCAGCGCACCGGTATGCGCCAGGCCGGCGCTGAGCACGAACATCGCCGCCACCGTGATCGTGGCTTCGCTGGAAAAGCCCGACAGCGCTTCCACCGGCGTCACCAGGCCCAGCACCAGCAGGCTGGCCAGCACCAGCATGGCCACCACGTCCACCGGCAGTTTTTCGGTGACGAACAGCGTGACGGCGCCAACCAGCACCAGCAGCGTCAGGATGGCATCCATTTCCATCGTCAGGATTTCCTGAAGTCGGCGCCGTAGCGCAAGGGGGCATTGTCGCTGCTATCGCCCAGCGCGGCGAACTGCGGATGGCTTTCTTCGACCGGGTCGGCCCGGTGGATCGCCACGCGCAGGTCGAACCAGGCGGCCTGGCCGGTCACCGGGTCGGCGTTGGCATAACCGCCGTCGGGCAGCTTGTCGGAAATCAGGTGGTTGAGCAGGAAGCCCTTGGTGGCTTCCGGCGCGTCCGCGGCCAGCTTCCAGGCGCCGCGGCGCTTGCCGATCGCGTTCCAGGTCCACACCGTGTCCGGCTGCACGTTGCCGGCCAGGCGGCACTGCACGGTGATGCGGCCGTGGTGGGAATCGACGTGCACCCAGTCGTCGTTGCCCAGGCCGTGCCGCGCCGCGGTGTCCGGGTGCAGGTACAGGAAATTGCGCGCGGTGATCTGCCGCAGCCAGGCGTTCTGCGAGCCCCAGGCGTGGTACATGAACGGCGGTCGCTGCGTCACGGCGCTCAGCGGGTAACGCTTGGGGTCGAGCTGGCTGCCTTCGAAGGGTTCGTACCAGGTCGGCAGCGGGTCGAAATACGTGGCCACGCGTTCGCGTTCGGCCTCGGGCGGCTGCACGGGCCCGTGGCCCAGCGCCGCCAGCCGGAATTTCTGCAGCGTTTCCGAATACAGCTGCAGCACCACCGGCTCGGCCTTGGCAATGAAGCCCATTCGCTGCGACCACTCGAGATAGTCGCGGTTGGCCATCTTGAAATAGCGGCCGGCCTCGGGCACCTCGGCGCTCCAGAAGCCGCCGTTGGCGCGGTAGCGGTCAAGCTGGTCCGGGTTGGGTGCGCCCTTGCCGTGCTGGCTGCCGTCGCCGCGCCAGCCGGCCAGCAGGCCGACGCCGGGCGCGCGTTCGTGGTTGGTGATGTAGTCGGCGTAGTCGCGGTAGCGCGGGCCGCCGTCGTCCTTCACCAGCGCCGGCAGGCCGATGCGCGCGCCCAGGTCCAGCAGCACGTCCTGGAAGCCGCGCACGTCGCGGCCTTCGCGCTGCGTTGTCGGATCGAGCACCGGGTGGCGGATGGCGTCGGCGGCGCGGTCGGCGTCCGAGATCGGCCGGTCCAGCAGCGAAATCGCGTCGAAGCGTTCCAGGTAAGTCGTGTCCGGCAGCACCAGGTCGGCGTAGGCGACCATCTCGCTGGCGTAGGCGTCCGAGTAGATGATCTTCGGGATGCGGTACTCGCCGGCCTCGTCCTTGTCGGTCAGCCAGCGCATGGTCTCGGCGGTGTTCATGGCCGAGTTCCAGCTCATGTTGGCCATGAACAGGAACAGCACGTCCACCGGCGCCGGGTCGGCGGCCCAGGCATTGCGGATGACCGTGTGCAGCATGCCGTGCACGGCCAGCGGGTAACGCCAGGAATAGGCGTGGTCGATGCGCCGCGGCTGGCCGTTTGCGTCCACCAGCAGGTCTTCGGGGCCGTGGATGAAGCCCAGCGGCGCGGCATCGAGCGCGCCATTGGCCTGCCGTGCCTTGCCGGGCCGGTTCGCCGGCGGCACAGGCCGCGGGAAGGGCGGCTGGTAGCGGAAGCTGCCCGGCGTATCCACCGCGCCCAGCAGCAGCTGCAGCAGGTGCAGTGCCCGGCAGGTATGGAAGCCGTTCGAATGTGCGCTGATGCCGCGCATCGCATGGAAGGACACGCCGCGGCCGACCATGCGTTCGTGGCGCACGCCGTGCACGTCGGTCCAGGGCTGGCCGATCACCACCGGTTCGTCGAAGGCCGCCGCCGCCAGCTCCGCGGCCAGTCGGCGGATGGTGGCGGCGGGGACGCCGCAGCGTTCGGCGACGGCGTCGGGCGCGTATTTCGGGTCGAGGTAGCGTTCGGCGACCAGCTGGAACACCGGCACGGCCTTGCGGCCGTCGGGCAGGGTGAACTCGCCGATGACGGCAGGCGAGATGCCCGTGGCATCCGCCGGCGCCGGCGCCGCCTCCGTCCGGTCCCAGCAAAGCCCGCGCTCCTGTCCATCCCGCGCAAACAACCCGTCATCCGCCCCGCCCGGATTGCGCACCACCAGCCAGTGCGCATTCGTGTAGCGCACCAGGTAATCGAGGTCGATCTTGTCGGCCTTCAGCAATTCATGGATCAGCGCGAACGCCAGCAACCCGTCCGTGCCCGGGCGGATGCCCACCCATTCGTCGGCAATCGCCCCGTAGCCGCTGCGTACCGGGTTCACGGCCACGACCTTGGCGCCGCGGCCCTTCATGTGGCCCAGGCCCAGCTTGATCGGGTTGGAATCGTGGTCTTCGGCCACGCCCCAGAGCATCAGGTACTTGCTGTGCTCCCAGTCGGGTTCGCCGAACTCCCAGAAGCTGCCGCCCAGCGTATACAGGCCACCGGCGGCCATGTTCACCGAACAGAAGCCGCCGTGCGCCGCGTAGTTGATCGTGCCGTACTGCTGCGCCCACCAGCCGGTCAGGGCCTGGCTCTGGTCGCGGCCGGTGAAAAAGGCCAGGCGGTCGGGGTCTTTGGCGCGGGTCTCGCGCAGCCAGCCGGCGGCCAGGTCCAGGGCCTCGTCCCATTCGATTTCGCGGAACTTGTTCTCGCCGCGTTCGCCCACCCGCAGCAGCGGCTTGTCCAGCCGCGCCGGCGAGTAGTGCTGCATGATGCCG
>NZ_CAXBJS010000153.1:0-6251 GCF_963976025.1 uncultured Arenimonas sp. | reverse complement strand
TGGCCGACGCAGATGGTGCTCACGTCGGGGCGGATGAACTGCATGGTGTCGTAGATCGCCATGCCGGACGTGACGATGCCACCCGGCGAGTTGATGTACAGGCTGATGTCCTTCTCGGGGTTGTCGGCTTCGAGGAACAGCAGCTGGGCGACGATGACGTTGGCCATGTAGTCGTCGATGGGACCGACCAGGAAGATGACGCGTTCCTTGAGCAGTCGCGAGTAGATGTCGTAAGCGCGTTCACCGCGGCTGGTCTGTTCGACCACCATCGGCACCAGGTTCAAGCCCTTGATCGGATCCATTCGCGATTCCTCCTTGGTGACCGCCTCAGGCGGCCGGACGCATCAGTTCGGTGAAGCTGATGCTCTTTTCGGTGGCCTTGGCGCGCTCGGCGATCCAGTCGATCACCTGCTCTTCCATGACGCGGTTGCGCAGGCCCGACATCAGGTTGGCGTCGTTGCGGTACAGGTCGACCACCTGCGCCGGGTCCTCGTAGGTCGAGGCGATCAGCTGCAGGGTTTCGGTCAGGCGCTTGTTGTCGAGCGTGAGCTTGTTCTGGCGGGCGATTTCACCCACCAGCAGGCCGGCGGCGACACGCTTGTGGGCGGCGTCCTTGAACTGCGCGGCTTCGAAGGTGGCGTTGGCCTGGCCCTGCTGGCGCGCCTGCTGCTGCGCGGCGGCGGCCATGTTGCGGGCTTCGGCCTCGACCAGGCGCGGCGGCAGTTCGACGTCGGCGTAGGCCGCGACGAGCTTGCTGGCCACTTCGGTGCGCAGGCGCTGCATCAGGTTGCCCTTGAGCTCGCGCTCGAGGTTGGCGCGCACTTCCTTGCGGAAGGTTTCCAGCTTGCCGCCCTTGATGCCGAAGCTCTTGATGAAGGCTTCGTCGACCTCGGGCAGCTTCGGCGCCGAGACCTTGATGGCCTTGACGGCGACCTTGGCGGCCTTGCCGGCGAGGTCGGCGTTACGCCAGTTCTCCGGGAAGGTGACTTCGAACTCGGCTTCGTCGCCGGCCTTCATGCCGGCCAGGCGCTGTTCGAGTTCCGGGTACATCACGTTCGAGTCGACCGGCTCCCAGCTGCGGCGCTGCTGGCGAAGGGTTTCGATCATCGTGTCGATGTCGGACTCTTCGATGGTGGCGCTGACGCGCTCGATCTCGAGCTTGGCCGGATCGATCTCGCCGAATTCGGGGACCACTTCGAAGGTGGCGGTGTAGCGGATCTCGCCGCCCTCGCCTTCCGGTTCGGCCTTGATTTCCGGGTTGCCGGCAACCTGCAGCTTCTCCTGGCGGATGGCCTCGCCGAGGCTTTCGCGCACCAGGTCACCGTAGGCCTCGGAGCGGACCTGCGGGCCGAAGCGCTGCTCGATCACCTTGGTCGGGACCTTGCCCTTGCGGAAGCCCTTGATGTTGGCCGTGCGCGCGATCTCGCGCAGACGGTTGCCGACGGCGCCCTCGAGACGGTCGGCCGGCAGGCTGACGGTGAGGCGACGTTCCAGGTTGGCGGTATTCTCAAGCGAGACTTGCATGTTCACTCCTGCGACGCGCCTTTGGATTGGGCGCGAAAATGAAAAAACCCGCGGAGCTTCGGCTCGTCCCCGCGCCTCCGTTGCCGGATGGTGCGAAAGGAGAGACTCGAACTCTCACGGGTTGCCCCACTGGAACCTAAATCCAGCGCGTCTACCAGTTTCGCCACTTTCGCAACGCCGCGCGGGATCGATTCTTGGGGAAGATGGTGGGCCGTGTAGGATTCGAACCTACGACCTATTGATTAAGAGTCAACTGCTCTACCAACTGAGCTAACGGCCCGTTATCTTCCCGCCGAAGCGGCTGCGACGCGACATTATGCCGCGCTTGGAACTGGGGTGGAAGACGGGACTCGAACCCGCGACCCTCGGAATCACAATCCGATGCTCTAACCAACTGAGCTACATCCACCAATGTAAAACAACCCTGCCTTCGCCACCTTGCCCACCTGGCGCGCCCGGCAGGACTCGAACCTGCAACCGCCGGCTTAGAAGGCCGGTGCTCTATCCGGTTGAGCTACGGGCGCCTGGCCGGGATGATACCGGTCTGGTGCACGCCGCATCCATGCGGATCGCAGGTCCGGGGCAGAACGGCCTGGTCGGGGCAGAGGGATTCGAACCCACGACATCCAGCTCCCAAAGCTGGCGCTCTACCAGGCTGAGCTATACCCCGGCGGTGAAGCCCGACGCCCGGACCGGCACGCCTCAAGGAGTCTCACTGTACGGCCGGCGGGGAATACGACGCAATGCGCCGCGCCCCCCGTCGTCCGATGAAAAAGGGTGCCGAAGCACCCTGTTTCGAATAGTGGCGCGCCCGGAGAGATTCGAACTCCCGACCACCAAGTTCGTAGCCTGGTGCTCTATCCAGCTGAGCTACGGGCGCGCAGAAGCGAAATTATGGGGCACTACAGCGAAACCGTCAATACTTTCGTAACAACTTTTTCGCAGCACCAAGCTGCCACCACCTGTTGCCGGGGCGAAAAAATCGCCGCCCTTGGGCGGCGATCCATCGACCTGGCGGAGTGAGAGGGATTCGAACCCTCGATAAGGCTTTTGACCCTATACTCCCTTAGCAGGGGAGCCCCTTCAGCCACTCGGGCATCACTCCGGAAACAGTCCCCGGATCCGCCTTTCGGGCGAATCCGGCCGCATAGGATAGCCCTTCAGCCCGGCTTAGGTAAACCCGCATCGGCGTCGCCCGGTCCGGAGCCCGGCACGTCGTCCTTCTGGATGCGCTGGAAAATTTCTTCGCGGTGCACGGCAACGTCCTTCGGCGCGGTAATGCCGATCCGGACCTGGTTGCCTTTGACGCCCAGCACCGTCACGGTGACCGAGTCGCCGATCATCAGGGTCTCTCCCACCCTTCGCGTCAGAATCAGCATCCCCTTCCCTCCCGATACGTCCCTGCACCGGCCCGCATGGTGCGTGACCCGCGGTTCCCCGGCCGCGCACGACGCGCGACACTCCCCGGAGGATAGTTCTCCGCCGCCCGGGGCGCAACGAAGGCCCGGGCAGGCGTGATCAGCTACCCAGTTTCTGGGCGACCCAGGCCGGCACGTCGGCCAGCGCCGCAAGCAGCTCCGGGCCGTCGCTGCCGCCGCCCTGGGCCATGTCGGGGCGGCCACCGCCCTTGCCACCGATGCGGCCGGCAACGTGTGAAAGCAGCTCGCCCGCCTTCACCTTGCCCAGCGCGCCGCCCTGCACGCCCGCCACCAGCGACGCCTTGCCGTCCTGGGCCGAGGCCAGCAGGATCACCGCGTCGCCCAGGCGCGACTTGAGCTGGTCCACCGCGTCGCGCAGGGACTTGGCGTCCAGGCCTTCCAGGCGCGCGGCGACGATCTTCACGCCGGCCACTTCTGGCGCCGAAGCGGCCAGGTCGGCGGTGGCGCCGGCGGCGGCCCTGGCCTTGATCGATTCGAGTTCGCGCTCGAGTTTCTTCTGGCGCTCGAGCAGCTGCGCGAGTTTGTCGAGCACGTCGCGCGGGCTGCCGCCAAGCAGCCCGGCAACCTGGGCCAGGCGGCGCTCCTCTTCGGCGATGTGCGCCAGCGCACCTTCACCGGTGACGGCTTCGATGCGGCGCACGCCGGCGGCGACGCCGCCTTCGCTGATGATCTTGAAAAGGCCGATGTCGCCAGTGTGGTGCACGTGGGTGCCACCACACAGTTCGGTGGAAAAATCGCCCATGCGCAGCACGCGTACGCGTTCGCCGTATTTTTCGCCGAACAGGGCCATGGCGCCGAAGTCCATGGCTTCCTGCATGCCCATCTGGTGGATCTCGGCTTCGGCGTTGCCGCGGATCTGTTCGTTGACCATCGCTTCGATGCGCGCGAGCTCTTCGGGCGTGATCGCCTGGAAGTGCGCGAAGTCGAAGCGCAGGCGGTCGGGCGCAACCAGCGAACCCTTCTGGGTGACGTGTTCGCCCAGCACCTTGCGCAGCGCGGCGTGCAGCAAGTGGGTGGCCGAGTGGTTGAGCACCGTGGCCTGGCGGCGGGCCGGATCGACGCGCGCGGACACCAGGTCGCCACGCTTGAGAGAGCCGGCGAGCAGCTTGCCGACGTGGCCGTGGAAAACACCGGAAAGCTTCAGGGTGTCGGCCACTTCAAAGCGGGTACCGCGCGAATCGAGCAGCGTGCCGGTGTCACCGACCTGGCCACCGGACTCGGCGTAGAAAGGCGTGCCGTCGAGCAGCACCACGGCCTCGTCGCCGGCGGCGATTTCTTCGACCGGCTTGCCGTCGCGCACCAGCGCGACCACCCGGCAGCCATCGGCTTCGAGCTCTTCGTAACCGCGGAACTCGCTGGGCTTGAGGCCCGAAACCAGCTCGGCCGGCAGGGCCACGCCGCCGGCGAACTTGCTGGCGGCGCGGGCGCGGTCGCGCTGCTGGTCCATCAGCGTGTCGTATTCGTCCAGCGCACCGTCCGCCAGGGCCCAGCCTTTGTCGGCGTTCTCGCGCAGCAGGTCGGCGATCAGGTCGGGCGGGCAGCCATAGGTGTCGTGCAGCTGGAACAGCTGGTCACCACGGATGCGGTTGCCCGAAGCCGCCAGGTAGTCCTGCAGGCGGGTCATGCCGGCGTCGAGCGTCTGTGCGAACGCGGCTTCCTCGCCCTTCAGGGCCTGCTCGACCAGCTTTTGCTTGGCAACCAGCTCCGGATAGGCCTCGCCCATCACCTCGACCAGCGGCTGCACCATGCGCCAGAACTTGCCCTCGGGCGCCAGACCGTCGAGCTTCCAGAAGTGGCGGATGGCGCGGCGGATGATCCGGCGCAGCACGTACCCCCGGCCTTCGTTGGCCGGCAGCACGCCGTCCACGACCAGGAAGCTGCACGCGCGCACGTGGTCGGCGATGACGCGCAGCGACTTGTTCTCCAGGTCGTCCTGCTTGCCGGTCAGCGCGGCGGCGGCCTTGATCAGGTGCTGGAACAGGTCGATTTCGTAGTTGCTGTGCACGTGCTGCAGCACTGCCGCGAGACGTTCCAGGCCCATGCCGGTGTCCACGCAGGGCGCGGGCAACGGCAGCAGCGTGCCATCGGCCTGGCGGTCGAACTGCATGAAGACGTTGTTCCAGATCTCGATGAAACGGTCGCCGTCTTCGTCCGGGCTGCCCGGCGGGCCACCGGCGATGTGCTCGCCGTGGTCGTAGAAGATTTCGCTGCAGGGGCCGCAGGGGCCGGTGTCGGCCATCTGCCAGAAGTTGTCGCTGGCGAAGGGCGCGCCCTTGTTGTCGCCGATGCGGATGATGCGATCGGCCGGCAGCCCGACCTCCTTGTGCCAGATGTCGAAGGCTTCGTCATCGGTGTGGTAGATCGTGACCAGCAGGCGCTCCTTCGGGAGCTTCCACACTTCGGTCAGCAGTTCCCATGCCCAGGTGATGGCTTCGCGCTTGAAGTAGTCGCCGAAGCTGAAGTTGCCCAGCATTTCGAAGAAGGTGTGGTGGCGGGCGGTGTAGCCGACCTGGTCGAGGTCGTTGTGCTTGCCGCCGGCGCGCACGCAGCGCTGCGAGGACACCGCCCGCGTGTAGCTGCGCTTCTCGGCGCCCAGGAACACGTCCTTGAACTGCACCATGCCGGCATTGGTGAACAACAGGGTCGGGTCGTTGCCGGGCACGAGCGGACTCGAGGGCACGACCTGGTGGCCCTTGGATTTGAAGAAGTCGAGGAAATCCTGGCGGATCTGGTGGCTGGTCTTGGTCATGGGCTGGCTGGCAGTAAGTCGGGGGCCACGCCTGGAAGGTGCGGCCAGACCCACAAGATTACCAGCCCGGGGCGCGCAGCCGGACCCACCCTGCCCCGGTGAACCGCTTAAAACCCGTCTTCGTCTTCATCCCTGGCCCGACCGCGAACGGCCGCCCAGGCGCTGTCCTGGTCGAAACCCCGGCGCAGCAGGAATTCGACCGCCTTGCGGCGGCGGTCGGGATCGGCCAGCACGCTGGCCGTCCAGCGCCGTTCGACCTGGCGCCGGGCGGATGCCGGCCAGTCGGCCTCGCAGGCGTCCAGGGCTAGTTGGATGGCGTCTTCGCCCAGGCCATGGCCGGCCAGTTCCACCCGGATGCGGACCGGGCCGTAACCAGAACTGGCCCGGTCGCGGGCGAAGCTGGCGGCGAAGCGGCTGTCGTCCTGGTAGCCCTGCTCGGCCAGGCGCTCCACGGCGGCATCGGCCTCGGCTGGCTCGACGCCGCGCTGCGCCAGTTTGCGGGACAGGTCGCGGCGGGAGTGCTCGCGCCGAACCAGGAG
>NZ_CAXBJS010000152.1:0-6351 GCF_963976025.1 uncultured Arenimonas sp. | reverse complement strand
CTGAGGGCGCTATTGTTTTGCGCAACGATCATCCAATGGCTTGACTGAGGACGCTGGCATGAAACTGATCAAACCCTTCGCCGCGTTGTTCGTCATTGTTTCGATGGCCACCGGCTGCGGTCGGGGCGAAGAAGCCTCCTCTTCCGCCCAGGCGCCGGCGCCCGCACCGGATCCGGCACCCGCCGGCTTCATCGAAATCGACGGCCAGACCTGGACCGTGGTGCCCGACGTCCAGTGCAACGTCTTCCCCGGCCCGGTCGTGGCCATTGCCGGCCACGCGGCCGAAGACAAGGGCACCGAGATCGTGGTCGACTTCAACCTGCCCGACGGTCCGACCGGCGTCAGCGTCGTGCCTTCCAACGGCACCACCGAGTGGCACGCCGAAAGCGCGATGAACTTCGACATCACGGGCAAACGGGTCAGGGGTGCCGGTTATTTCGCCGGAAGCCTGCGCGGCGCCATGCGGCAGGCCCAGGGACGGTTCGAGATCACCTGCCGTTAGGTCGCCTTCGGGCAGCCAGAGGTTGCCTCACCCCTGATCAGCGCATGACTCCTTCGAGCCATGCATCAACCAACGCAAGCTTTTCCTTGTCGTCCAGGCCCTCGCCCTGCAGCGACTCCCAGGTCGGGAACGAGAGCGCGTGCCGGATCGTGGCCACGGCCCGCTTGTGCGCCTTGCTGCCGCGGCGCCCCGGCGCCAGTGCCGCTGCCTGTTCGGCCAGCAGCTGGTCGTATTCGGCCAGCACGGGCTGCAGCACGGGCACGTCGGGCGCCTCGCGATGGGCTACCGACCACATGCGCCGGGTCGCGGCGTAGTAGGCGTAAAAAGCCGCCAGGGCCGCGGATACCCGCTTTGCCGGGTCGGCCACGCCTTCCCATCGGGACGGATCGGGCGGCGGATTGCGCCGGCTCCACTCCCCGGTGCACGCCGCGAACACCGCCGCTTCGTCCGGGAAATGCCGATACACGGTGAGCCGCTGCACGCCGGCCCGATCGGCAATGGCGCTGATGCTTGTCGCCCGGGGCCCCAGCTCCTCGTGCAGCTGCATGGTGGCCTCGACGATGCGCTGGCGGGTTTCTTCCTGGCTCTCGGCGCGCCGCCGCATCCGGTAGTTTCGCTTTTCGTTCATTCATGAATCATAGGTGTTCACTGAATACTTGACAAGCCCGCCGGGCCGGATTTAGGCTGATTTTCCCTAAACAGCCGTGTTCACTGATTATGACTTCCGACATCCCCGCCCCCTCCCTGGCCCCGATCCAGTCGCTCGGTTCCGACTGGACGGCCCTTCCCGCATGGGCCGAGATCCCCGGCCTTGGCGTGCTTGCCAACAACGCCTTCGTCCACGCCGGCCGATGCTGGTCGACACCGGCATGGCACCGTTCGGCGACAGCTTCATCAACGCACTGGGCAGCGTGGTCGACCCCGCCGACCTGCGCTGGATCTGGCTCAGCCACGCCGACCCCGACCACACCGGCAACCTGCAGAGCATCCTGGCGCTTGCGCCCAAGGCCCGCGTGCTCGTCGGCATGCTGGGCCAGGCGAAACTGCAGCTGGCCGGCATGGACGTTTCCCGCACCCAGGTGGTGATGCCCGGTGACGAACTCACCCTCGGCGACCGCCGCCTGCGCGCGGTGCGCCCGCCCACCTACGACGCCCCGGAAACCCTGGGCTTCATCGACAACGCCGGTGCCATGTATGCCGTGGACAGCTTCGGCGCGATCCTGCCGGGCGCGGCCCCGAGCCTGGACGACGTCAGCGAGGACACCTTGCGCGACGGCCTGGTCACCTGGGGAGCCATCGACGCGCCCTGGCAGGCCGACCTGGATGCCGGGCTGCGCAGCCAGCGCTTCGGCGCGGTGGAGCGCCTGTCACCGTCCCTGCTGCTGACCGCGCATCTGCCGATCGGCACGCGCAGCGGACGGCGGCTGGCACAGGCCGCGCTGGCGGCCTCGGCAAGACTCCCCGCCGACATGGCCGCGCTGCACGCCGGCGTGGCGGCCGCGACGACCGGCGCGTCCGACCAACTGGCCCTGGCGTGAGGCCTTCGGGCCGCCGTCAGGCGCGATCGCGCCGGCGGCGGTCCAGCCAGGCCATCACCGCGGCGGCGGTCAGGCCATGGAAGAGGATCGACAGCACCACCACCATCACCACCACCGCCCACAGTTCGCGCGAATCGCGGAAGTAGGCGTGGTTCATGGCGAAGGCCAGGTAATAGAACGAGCCGATGCCGCGCACGCCGAAGATGGCAATGGCCCAGCGGTCGCGGGACGGAACCTTGGCGCCTATCAGCCCCAGCCAGCCGGCGACCGGGCGAACCACCAGCACGAACACCAGCGCGAAGACCACGCCTTGCCAGGTAAGTGCCGACAGGATGCCGCTGGCCAGCGCGCCGCCCAGCAGGAGCAGCATCAGCGCCATCAGCAGCTTTTCGCACTGCTGCGCGAAGGTGTCGAGCACGCCGTGGAATTCGATGCTGTCTTCTTTCTGGCGGATCACCAGCGCGGCCACGAACACGGCCAGGAAGCCGTAGGTGTGGCACAGCTCGGCCACGCCATAAACGATCAGCGTGATCGCCAGGGCGGTCAGCCCTTCGGTGCTTTTTGAAAGCGTGGGTTCCTTTTCGCTGCGGAAGATCAGCAGCATCAGCGCGTAGCCCACCAGGATGCCGATGGCCGCGCCGCCCAGCACGCGCCACAGCACGTCGATGGTGATCCAGCTGCTCCAGTCCACCGGCGTGCCGTCGGTGGCCAGGGCCAGGGCCACTGCCAGCCAGACAAAGGGAAAGGCCAAGCCATCATTGAAGCCGGCTTCCGAGGTCAGCGCGAAGCGCACCGGGTCTTCGCCGCCCTCGCCGGGCGCGTAAACCTGCACGTCGCCGGCCAGCACCGGGTCGGTGGGCGCCAGCACGGCGCCCAGCAGCATGGCCGTGGCCACGCTGTAACCCAGCCAGGCCTGCCCCAGCCACAGCCCGGCCAGGATGGTCAGCGGCATGGTGATGCCCAGCAGCCGCCAGGTCAGCGACCAGCGCTTCCAGCCAAAGCGGGTATCGATGCGCAGGCCCACGCCCACCAGCGCCACCAGCACGGCCAGCTCGGTCAGGCGTTCGGTAATCAGCGGGAAGCGCACCGGGTTGGCCGGCACCAGCGGCAGGGGCAGCGTGTAGACCAACGCGCCCAGAGCAACATAAAGAATGGGCAGGGTCAGCGGATTGCGCTTGACCAGATGCGGCACCCAGGCGGCGCCCAGCAGCGCGAGCCCGGCAAGCAATAGTGCGAGTTCGTAAGCGTCCAATCCGTCTCCGACAGGGCCTTCCCGCGGGCCGGTTTGGCCGGCGGGTCTGTCGGACTAGGGTAGCTCGTCGCGGCGATGGCCGCGCCGGCAAACACCGGAGGCGGGGCACCAGTACCCGCAGGCACTGCCGCCCCGCCCCGGCCGGCCGGTGGTCAGGCCGCGTTGGCCTTGGCCATGGCGTGCACGTCGGCCGCGGCCAGCGGCTGGCCGCCGATGGCCCAGTTGCCGCCTTCGAACTCGTTGATGCGCACCCAGGTGACGCCGCGCAGGCTTTCGCCTTCTACGGCAATCACGGCTTCGGTGACCTTGCTGATCAGGGCCTTCTTCTGCTGCGGGGTGAAGACGTCCTTGATGACGTCGATGGTGACCATGGGCATAACGTTCTCCTGAAAGTTGAGGTGGGCACTCACGGGGGTGGATGCCTCGGAAACCATTCCACCACCGCCCCAAACCGCAGACTTGGAGCTTTCCTGGAGAAGTTCTGGAGATTTGCCGGGGCGCGGCAGGCGCTGGCCTATACTCCGGCGATGATCTACCGCTTCGACGCTTTCGAGCTGGATCTGGCCAAGCTGGAGCTGCGGGCCGATGGCGCCGTCCGGGCGCTGGAACCGCAGGTGTTCGCCCTGCTCGCGCTGCTGGTGGCCAACGCCGAGCGCGTGGTGTCGCGGGACGAGATCATCGACAAGGTGTGGGACGGCCGCGTGGTGTCGGAATCGGCCATCGACAGCCGCATCAAGAGCGTGCGCCAGGCCCTGGGCGATGATGGCCGCACCCAGCGTTTCATCCGCACGCTGCAGCGCAAGGGCTTCCGGTTCGTGGCCGAGGCCCGGGCGGTGGGTTCCGAGTCCGTGATCGCCATTGCCACGCCGGAAGAAGTACCGGATGCCATGGTGCCCGCACGCCCCTCGATCGCCGTGCTGCCGTTCAAGGTGCTGGGCGTGCTGGGCCCCTACGCACCGCTGGCCGACGCGCTGGCCCACGAGCTGATCGCCGACCTGGCCCGGTTGCACTGGCTGTTCGTCACCGCGCGCGAGTCGTCCTTCCGCCTGCGCGGCGCCGAAGCCGACCCCGGCGAAATTGGTCGCCTGCTGGGCGTGCGTTATTACCTGTCGGGCACCGTCGAACAGGCGGGGCCGCGGCTGGCCGTGATGGTGGAACTGACCGACACCCGCACCGGCGGCGTGGTCTGGGCCGAACACTTCACCCTGCCCGTGGACGAGGTGCACGCGCTGCGCGAACAGATCCGCACGCAAACCCTGTCGGCGCTGGAGATCCGGATTCCCGCCCACGAAGCCTCGCTGGCGCGGCTGTCGGTCACCGAAAACCTGGACGCCTGGTCGGCCTACCACCTGGGCCTGCAGCACATGTACCGGTTCAACCGCACCGACAACGCGACGGCCCTGGCGCTGTTCCAGCAATCAATCGCCAAGGACCCGGATTTCGCCCGTGCCCACGCCGGGCTGTCGTTCGTGCATTTCCAGAGTGCCTTCCTGCGGCACAGCGAGGACGTCGCCGGCGAAACCGCCCTGTCCCGCCGGTTCGCCGAACGCGGAGTGGAGCTGGACCCGCTCGACCCCTTTGTGAACTTCGCGATGGGCCGCACCTTCTGGCTGGAAGGCGACCTGCAGACCAGCCTGGGTTGGCTGGAGCGGGCAACGTCGCTGAGCCCGCACTACGCGCAGGGCCTGTACGCCCGCGCCTGGGCCGAGTCCCTGGCCGACCGCAGCCTGGAAAGCCGCGAACATGTCGACCTGGCGATGCGCCTGAGCCCACTCGACCCGATGCACTACGCGATGGTTGGCACGCGATCGTTCACCCACATGGTGCGAGGCGAAGATGCCGAGGCGGCGGCGTGGGCGGAACGCGCGGCGCGTTCGCCCGGTGCGCACGTGTTGATCGCCATGATCGCCGCGGTGGCGAATGCGCTGGCGGGCAACCCCACCCAGGCACAGGCCTGGGTGCAGAACGTAAAGACGCGCAACCCAAACCTGCGCAGCGAGGACTTCTTCCGGGCGTTTCCCATGCAGACGGAAACGGCCCGTGCTCGTGTGGTGGGCGCACTTTCCTCGCTTGGCTACTGAAGCGCAGACACAGCTCAGTTAGTTGATCTCACGCGAGTACGGAAAGCCTTCCTCAGTCGTACACGGACGGGGTGCTTTCCTCGAGAATCCTAAGACTTTCCTCCTGGCGATCCAGCTCTTCGGCCGACTGCTCCGACAGCGCCTGGTTCGCCCGGTGCATTGCCCGGATCTCCGGGTCGATAACGTCGATCTTGCGCTCGCGGGACAGGAAGGCCCGCTCGCCAGGCGCCAGCTGGCAGTTCCGGCTCAGGATCTCCAACTCGTCGCCATTGCGGGCCGCACTGTTCTGGAGGTTGACCACCACCCCCAGCGTGTCGCCCAGGGGCTCCAGGGCTACGCAAATGCGGTCGATGGTGCGGTAGCTGCGGGCGTCCGCGGATTCGACCGTGGCGAACAGGTTCTCGCCATCGAGCCAGACCACCGAGCGCACGCCCGGCACGTCGCGGGCCGCCGCGCGGGCTTTTTCGCGATCCACCGCGCGCGAGGGGTCCGCCAGGCGGATGGCTTTCCGAAAGTCCTCGGTCATCGCCTCGACGTTCCGGCGCACGGCTTCCTGGTCACCGACCGCGGCCGCCCCCTGGATGCTGGCCAAGCGCGCTGCCGTTTCCAGCGACGTCGGCGCTTTGCCCGCCTGCTGGGGCTTGGGCTCTTCTCCGGCCTGTTCGGAGCCACAGGCGGCCAAGGCGGCCAGCGCCAGCGCGGCCAGGCATCGCGACAACAGCGTGGTAGTGGTCATAGGCAGTTCGGGCGATCGAATTAAGCGTCCAAGTCCTAGGGCCCGAAATCCCGCAGCTGCTCGGCGAGGCTGCGCGTTTTCTCGGTGATCTCGCCACCGGTGTGGTGGGTGGACTTACGCTCCACCAGCATGATGTGGCACTCCTGCTCGGCCACCGGGTTGTGGCGCACGCCCTTGGGCACCACGTACAGCTCGCCCTGCCCCAGCTCCACCGGGCCTGCCTCCATCTCGATGCGCAGGCG
>NZ_CAXBJS010000151.1:0-6489 GCF_963976025.1 uncultured Arenimonas sp. | reverse complement strand
GGCCGACCGGCCGCTGATCCAGTTCACCGAACGCCTGCTGGCCGGCGCCATCGGCGCGGCCTCGGCGCGCCTGACGCTGACCACCGCGCTGCGCGGTTCGGGCATGGAGCTGGGCGAGGTCATGAGCCTGCTCGACGAAGCCAGCCACGAGCTGCGCTTCAACCGCGAAATCCTGTCGGCAACCCTGGAGAACCTCTCACAGGCGGTCAGCGTGGTCGACCGCGACCTGCGCCTGGTGGCCTGGAACGGCCGCTACCAGCAGATGTTCGACTATCCCGACGGCATGCTTTACGTGGGCCGGCCGGTGGTGGACCTGATCCGCTACAACGCCGAACGCGGCGAAATGGGCCCGGGCGACATCGAAGCACAGGTGGACAAGCGCATCGGCCACCTGCGCGAAGGCACGCCCTATGTGTTCGAACGCGTGCGCGCCAACGGCCAGGTGATCGAAATGCGCGGCCAGCCGCTGCCCGGTGGCGGCTACGTCACCACCTACAGCGACATCACCGACTACAAGCGCGCCGAACAGGCCCTGCGCGAATCCAACGAAACCCTGGAACAGCGCGTCGAACAGCGCACCCGCGAAGCGGAAGCCGCCAACCTTTCCAAGACGCGCTTCCTGGCCGCCATCAGCCACGACGTGCTGCAGCCGATCAATGCCGCGCGCCTGTTCACCTCGGCGCTGCGCGATACCGACGAAGCCAACGAGCAGAGGCGCCTGGCCGAACGCGTGGACGTGTCGCTGCGTGACGCCGAGGAACTGCTGGACGGCCTGCTGGACATTTCCCGACTCGATGCCGGGTCACTGAAGCCGGAGCTTTCGGTGTTCCGCCTGGACGAACTGATTGCGAGCGTCGCGGGCTAGTACGCGCCACTGGCGGCCTCGCGCGGCCTGGGTTTCCGCGTGCATGCCGGTCCGCTGTCGGTGCGCAGCGACCGCCGACTGCTGCGGCGTGCACTGCAGAACTTCGTCGCCAACGCGCTGCGCTACACCAAGGACGGGCGGGTGATCATCGGCGCGCGCCGGCGCCAGGGCGGGGTCGAAATCGAAGTCTGGGACAGCGGCCCGGGCATCCCGCCGCACCATCTGGCGCAGATCTTCGAAGAGTTCCGGCGCTTCGACCAGCCTTCGCCCTGGGGCGAACGTGGCCTTGGCCTTGGCCTGAGCATCTGCCAGCGCGTATCGCGCATGCTCGACCATCCGATTTCCGTGCGCTCCTGGCCCGGTCGCGGCAGTGTCTTCGGCATCCGCGTGCCGCTGGCCGAGACCGCGGCGCCGGCCAAGCCGCCGCGCTCCGCCGCGCCCGCCGGCGACCTGGGCGGCCTGAAGGTGCTGTGCCTGGACAACGACCGCGAAATCCTCGACGGCATGGAAGCCTTGCTGGGCCGCTGGGGCGTGGACGTACGCGCGGCCGAAACCGTTGCTTCGGCCCTGGCGCTGGCCCGCGAGTCCCGGCCTGACGTACTGGTTGCCGACTACCACCTGCACGACGAACTCGACGGCCTGGGCGCCCTGGTTGCCCTGCGTGGAGTCTGCGGCCCGCACACGCCCGCGGTGCTGGTGACGGCCGACGGCAGCGACACGGTCAAGCGCGCGGCCCGCGAACTGGGCATTCCGGTGCTCACAAAACCGGTGAAACCGGCGAGCCTCCGGGCATTCCTGGCGGCGCAGCAGCGGCGGGTGGGCCCCGACCGGATCGTCTAGATCGAAGCCTCGATGATCTTTTCCATCGCCTCTTCCACCTGCCGGGCGGCCGGCTCGATGCGGGGATCGTCGGACACCAGCTTCAGCACCGCCGTCGGCGGAATCATGCCGACGATGGTCTTGCCGCCGTCCTCGTAGATGGAAATCCTGCACGGCAGCGCCATGTTCAGCGCCATGTCCACCGACAGCACCTCGCTGGCCTGGCCGGGGTTGCAGATCTCCATCACGCGGCACTCGTTCGCCAGGGCGAAGCCCTTGCCTTCGAGGGTCTTCTTGAAGTCGTAGTGGTGCAGCACGCCGAAGCCGTGTTCCTTCGACGCTTTCTCGATGTCGGCGAACACCTGGTCAACCGACTTGCTGGTTTCCTTTCGGTACAACATGGGCGCTCCTCACGTGCAAACGGCGGAATTGCCAAACTGCAGTATGGCCCCGGCTCTGCGCTATGGCCCCGGTATGCCGGAGTGATCGTTCATCTTCAGGATTCGGGGTCGCGCCAGGTGGCGATGGGCAGGTTCCAGCCGCGCCGGATGGCGAGATAACGCAGCACGAAGCAGGCCAGCGCCGCGACCAGCGCAGTCGGTGCCGGCGGCAGTTCAAGCGCGGATCCAAGCGCCAGCAGCGTCGCACCCAGCAGCGCGGCAACGGCATAAAGTTCGCGCTGCAGCACGGCCGGGATTTCCGTCACCAGCACGTCGCGCAGCATGCCGCCGCCAATGCCCGACAGCATGCCCAGCAGCACGGCGCCCACCGGCCCGATGCCGAAGGCCAGCGCCTTGCTGGTGCCGCTTACCGCGAACAGCGCCAGGCCGACGGCATCGAACATCTGCACCGGGTTGCGCACGCGCTCGACCTGTTCGTAACCGAAGAAGGTGACCAGGCCCGCGGCCATCGCCGTGGCCAGGTAGCGCCAGTCGCCGAAGGCCGCGGGCGGATGCGCGCCGATGATGAGGTCGCGGGTGATGCCGCCGGCGGTCGCCGCGGCGAAGGCCAGCGTCAGCACGCCGAACAGGTCCAGCCGCTTGCGCACGCCCAGCGTGGCACCGCTGATCGCGAAGGCGAAGGTGCCGACCAGGTCCAGCGTGGACAACAGCAGCGGGGTCATGGGCGGGCTCACGGCGCAGGTGGCCGGATTTTACCCGCGCGCGGGCTTGAACAGTTCTCCCGGCAGAAAACACGGGATTCCAACCGTCAACGCCCCTGGACCACCGCGGCGGCACCGAGCAGCCGTCCCCGCTGCCTGGCGAAGTGCAGAAGCACGCCGACGACCAATGCCACCACCACCAGGGTCAGCAACGAGTTCTCCGGACCGAACGGACCGCCGGTCAGCCAATCGGGGCCGCGGTATTCGGTTCGTATCGGCGCCGAATCCCGCCATTCATCGATGCCTGAAAGCGGCACGCCGCTGCACAGGATGGTGAAGTTCCAGGCGAAGTGGTTCAGTCCGCAAATCCAGAGATTACGGAACAGTACAAAAAGCAGGGCCCACATCGCACCGAGCAGGGTGACTGAAACCACCGTCGCGACCATGTCCCAGGCACTGCCGCCAAACGCGAACACGTTTTCCAGATGGACCGCGCCGAACACCAGGGCTTGCAGGCACAGCGCCGGCAGGGTTCCCCAGGCCGTCTCGAGGGTCTGGAACAGCACCCCGCGGTAGACCAGTTCCTCCAGCATCGCCGCCACCAGCAGGAAGCCGGCGACCTCCAGCAGGCTCCACGATGCGCCTTGGTGCGCGGTAACCTGGTAGAAGCCGAATACGAACAGCGGCAACAGCACCAGGCCGATCAGCGCGGCTCCAGCCAGCCCGCCGAGCGCCGCGCCGGCGACCGCGGGCCGCAATTCGGCCACGGCCCGCTTTCGCAGGAAGCGCACGTAGAGCCAGTAGCCCAAGGTCGCCGACAACAGGATGCCAAAGCGCCTGACCTGCGTTGCCAGGCCCGGGCCGGGATCAAAGACCCAAAGAAGGGCCGGATACAACAACCAGCGGAACACGAGCGCGGTGCCAACGATGGCCGCCATGGCCAGCAAGAGCTGGCCGACCACGCGCAAGAAACGACGAACCTGGGACATGGCGGGCGTCCTTGGCCCGGCCAATGCCGGGAAGCTCACTGTAGGGCGGCTCCCGGTCGCCGCGCCAGGCCAACTCATGCCACTGGCACACGGGCGGGCCGGGCGCCCACTGCGGCCAGTCGGGCGCGGCGATGGGGCCGGTTTCATTCGGCCTCGGCCACGGTCCGCCGGTGAACCTCATCACCTTGCCCAAACGCCGGAAATGCGCGAATAGGGGTCTTTCCGCCGAGCGCCAGCATGAGCGAACCCCTGCCCGAATCCCCGCCGCGCTGGCGGCCGCTGCTTCCCTACGTCGGCATCGCCGCCATCGTCGGCCTGCTCGCCGCGGCCTTCGCCTGGACGGCAGGCTGGCTGACGCCGTCGCGGGTCACCGCGCCGCGGCTGGTGGACAGCATCGAAAACGGCAAACCCTTCGCCGGCTTCAGGCGCGCGCATGCGCGCGGCGTGTGCGTCGCGGGCTGGTTCGAGCCCACGGCGGGGGCCGCGGCGCTGTCGAAGGCCCGGGTTTTCACCCAGCCGGTGACGCCGGCCCTGGGCCGCCTCTCGATCGGCGGCGGCGACCCTTACGGACTGGAAGGCGCCGCGCGCGTGCGCAGCCTGGCCCTGCAGCTCGATACCGACGACGGCCAGCGCTGGCGCATGGCGATGAACAGTTTCCCGTTCTTCGCCGTTTCGACGCCGCAGGCCTTCGCCGAGCAGATCCTGGCTTCGCGCCCGGATCCGGCCACCGGCAAACCCGATCCGCAGAAGCTGCAGGCCTTCCTTGAACGACACCCCGAGGCGGCGAATTTCATGGCCTGGGCCGGTTCGGCGCCGTGGTCGGACAGCTTCGCCAACACCCGCTACAACGGCGTGCACGCCTTCCGGTTCACCAGCGCCGACGGCGAGGAGAATTACGTGCGCTGGTCCTTCGTGCCAGAAGCGGCGTTCGAGCCGCTGGATCCGGAACAGCGCCAATCCGGCGCGCCCAGCCTGCTGACCGATGAACTTCAGGCGCGGCTGGCGCGTGGCCCGCTGCGCTGGACGCTCGAGCTGACGATCGCCGAAGCCGGTGACCCGATCGAAGACCCGTCCCAGCCCTGGCCGGAAGATCGCCAGCGGGTCACCGCCGGCACCTTCGTGCTTGAACGCGCCTCCGACCAGGCAACCGGCGCCTGCCGCGACATCAACTTCGACCCCACCATGCTGCCCGACGGCATCGCGCCCTCGGGCGACCCGGTGCTGGCGGCTCGCGCCGCGGCCTATGCCGTGTCGTTCAACCACCGCCAGCGTGAACTCGCCGCCGGCGAGCGCCCCGCGGCGACCGAAGGAGCACCGTGATGCAGGACCGCAAGCACTACGACCGCACGGCGCGCTGGCTGCACTGGTCGATGGCCGCGATGGTGCTGGCGATGCTGTTCATCGGCGTCGGCATGGTGGCGTCGCTGGAACTGCGCCCCTGGCTGCTCGACCTGCACCGGCCGCTGGGCCTGCTGGTCCTGGCACTCGCCGTGGTCAGGCTGTGGCATCGCCGCCGGAATCCGCCGCCGCCGCTGCCCGACAGCGTGTCCGCGCCGCAGGCCGCGGCCGCGCGGGCCGCGCACGTCGTCTTCTATCTGCTGCTGTTCGCGATGCCGCTGCTCGGCTGGGCGATGTCCTCGGCCGGCGGCACGCTGGTCACGCTGCCCGGCGGCTGGGTGCTGCCGCCGCTGGCGCCGCAGGACCCGGCGCTTTACACCTGGCTGCGCGGCGCCCACGGCGTGCTCGGCTACGCGCTGTTCGGCCTGGTGCTGGTGCACCTGGCCGCGGCCCTGCACCACGCGTGGGTGCGTCGCGACGGCGTTTTCGAGGCGATGAGCGGCGGCAAGTAAGCGGGCGGGCGCAGGGCCCGCCCGTCGTCAGAGGCCCTGGTCGAGTTCAGCGTCCGCCGGCTGGGGATCCACCGCCAGCCGGCCGGCCATCAGCACCGCCTGGGTGCGGTTACTGGCGCCGAGCTTGCGCAGGATCGCGGTCATGTGGGCCTTCACCGTGGCTTCGGAAACACCCAGGGCGTGGGCGATCTGCTTGTTCAGCAGGCCGCTTCCCAACATGCCAAGGACGCGGAACTGCTGCGGCGTGAGCTCCTGCAGGCGCGCGGCGACCTGCGCTTCTTCCGGCGCCAGGCCTTCGGCGTGTTCGGCCTGCGGCGGCGCCCAATGGCCGCCGTCAAGCACCGTGGCGATGGCGTCGCGGATCGTGCCCGGGTCGGACGACTTGGGAATGAAGCCGGCGGCGCCGTGGTCGAGCGCGCGCCGCACCACGCGCGCTTCTTCGCGTGCGGACACCACGATCACCGGCAGCTGCGGCTGCACCGCGCGCAGGTGCACCAGGGCGCTGAAACCATGGGCGCCCGGCATGTTCAGGTCCAGCAGCACCAGGTCGGCGTCGGGATGGGCCTCGGCGCTGGCGAACAGTGCGTCGGCACTGTCGGATTCCACCAGATGCGCGCCCGGCAGCAGGCGCGACACCGCGCCCTTCAGGGCCTCGCGGAACAGCGGGTGGTCGTCCGCGACCAGGATGGTGGGCGCGGCGCTGTTCATCGTCAGCGTACCTGGCGCTCGTTCACCAGCGACTCCACCACCGCCGGGTCGGCCAGCGTGGACGTGTCTCCAAGCGTGCCGCGGTCAACGCCCTCGGGCCCGGCCTCGGCGATCTTGCGCAGGATGCGGCGCATGATCTTGCCACTGCGGGTCTTG
>NZ_CAXBJS010000150.1:0-6706 GCF_963976025.1 uncultured Arenimonas sp. | reverse complement strand
CCAGCCAGCGTGCCTGGCCGGCCAGGTCCGGCGCGTGGCGGATCACCATCACCGGAGGCGAGGGGGCCGGCGGCATCGCGTCGGTGACCGGTGGCGAGGCGTCGACGAGCCACTGCACCGGTCGCGAAAGCCGGGGGCGTTCGCCGTCGGCGCCGTCGATGATCGCCGGTACGTGTACGACCAGCGGGCGGCCCGTCGCCAGCTCGGCGTCGGCCTGGCGCAACAGGCTGGCCAGCGGCTGGCGCGGCTCCGGCGCGGCGGTATCGATGCGGGGGAATCCGGGTGCCAGCCAGCGCACATCGGCGTCCGCGTCGGTTGCCGGCGGCGCCAGCGCGGGGTGCACCAGCACGCGCGCAGCGTCACCTTCGTCGCGCAGGAACCAGGGCGCGGCCAGCAGCAGCGCGAACCCCGCGACCAGCAGCAGGCGCAGGGCCAGCAGCAGCCATTGTTCGAGACGAAGCTTCTGCCGCGGACGGCGTACGGCACGCAGCCAGCGCAGCGCGGCGAACATGGTCGGCTGCTGCTGTTCGCGCCGGGCCAGGTGCACCAGCAGCGGCAGCGCCAGCCCGAGCAGGGCCAGCAGGCCAAGCGGGAAGGCGAGGCCGAAACTCATGCGCGCTCCGCGGCGCCGGGCGCCAGCAGCCGGCGCAGCGGCAGGTCCATGGGTTCGTCCAGCCACGCCGTTTCGCTGCGGATGCCGGCGGCGGCCAGGCGCGCGTGCAGGTCCCGGCGCGCGGCGCCGAATTCGGCCAGGAACGAGGCGCGGGCAGCGGGCGCATCACCCACCAGTTCCTGCCCCGTTTCCGGGTCGCGGAAACGGTGGCCGCCGCGGAAGGGGAAGTCGCGTTCCTCGGCGGTCAGAAGCTGCAGGTTCAGGACCTCGCGGCGGGCGGCGGCGAGTTTTTCCATCAGCGCGACGCTGGCCTCGTCGAAGTCATCGCCCAGCACCAGCACCAGGTGGCCGGCGCCCAGGCGTTCCCAGAGCGGGCGCAGCGTGGATTCGGCGGGCCAGGCGCCGCCGGCACGCAAGCCGTGCAGTTCCAGCAGGCAGCGGTCGCGGTGGCGTGGTCCGGCGCCGGCCGGCACCAGGCGCAGGCCGTCGCCGCCGATCGCGGCCAGGCCGAACTGGTCGCCCTGGCGCAGCGCCAGCTCGATAGCGCAGGCGGCCAGGCCGCGGGCCAGGTCGAGACGGCTCCAGTCGGGGCGCGCGGCATCGGCCTGCGCCATCGAGGCGCTGGTGTCTATCAGTACCCAGACGGTGAGCGGGCTGTCGCGTTCGGCTTCGCGCACGAAAAAACGGTCGGAGCGGGCGTAGAGCTTCCAGTCCACCTGGCGAAGTTCGTCGCCCGGCTCGTAGGCGCGGTACTGCGCGAACTCCAGGCCGGCGCCGCGACTGCGGCTGCGGTGCTGCCCGAAACCATGCCCGCCCGTGGCCCGGCGCCCTTCCAGGCGCAGGTCGCGCAGCCGGGCGCGCACCGCGGCGGGAATGAAGTCCGGGCCGGACATGGCGGCCTCAGGCCGGGTGCGGGACCGCGCGCAGCAGCGCCGCCACCACGTCGTCCGGCGATTTTTGCTCGGCCTCCGCGGCGAAGGACAGCAGCAGGCGGTGGCGCAGCACCGGCGCGGCCAGCGCCAGTACGTCGTCGCGGGTCACGGCGAAGCGGCCGTTGAGCAGCGCGCGCGCCTTGCAAGCCAGCACCAGCGACTGGCCGGCGCGCGGGCCGGCGCCCCAGCGCACGTACTGCATGATCTCGGCCGGCGCTCCCGGCCCCGGGCGGCTTGACCGCACCAGGCGGGTGATCCAGTCCAGCAGGTCGGCGCCCAGGTGCACTTCGCGCACGCGCGCCTGCAGGGCCAGCACGTCTTCGCCGTTCATCACCTGCGGCACCTTCGGGGTCCTGCCGCCGGTGGTCTGTTCGATGATGTCGCGTTCTTCGGCTTCGCTGGGGTAGTCCACGCGGATGTGCAGCAGGAAGCGGTCGAGCTGGGCTTCGGGCAGGGGATAGGTGCCGGCCTGTTCCAGCGGGTTCTGCGTGGCCAGCACGAAGAAGGGTTCGGGCAGCGGATGCGTGGTGCCGGCGTAGCTGACGGTGTGTTCCTGCATGGCCTCGAGCAGCGCGGCCTGGGTCTTGGGCGGCGTACGGTTCAGCTCGTCGGCCAGCAGCAGGTGGGTGAAAACCGGGCCGGGCTGCAACTTGAAGTGGCGGTGGCCGGTGCCGTGGTCTTCTTCCAGGATCTCGGTGCCCAGGATGTCGCTGGGCATCAGGTCGGGCGTGAACTGCACGCGCCGGAAGCCCAGGTCCAGGGCCTGCCCCAGCGTGCGCACCAGCAGCGTCTTGCCCAGGCCGGGCACGCCTTCAAGAAGGCAATGGCCGCCAGCCAGCAGGCCGGTGAGCAGCTGTTCGACCACGTCGTGCTGGCCGACGATGGCCTGGCCGATCGCCTCGCGCAGCGGAACGATCCGGTCGAGCAGGACCTGCAGGTCGTGTGGGGTTTGCGTCGTCATCGCGGTTCCATCCGGGTCAGGCCGTCAACGCGTACATCACGATGTTGACGGCGAACTTGGTGTTGTCTTCGGCCAGCCAGCGCTTGTTGCGCCAGTCGTAGTCCCATTCGCAGCCGTAGTCCTTGTTGCTGTAGAGCACGCCCAGGCGGCCGTCGATCTCGATGCCCTTGAGGTAGTCGTGCACCAGGTCGTCGCCCCAGCCGTTGAGCTCGAAGCCGGTGGTGGGCGGGCCGTCGAAGCGGAAGAAGCTGGAATAGATGGGGTGCCGGTTCGACAGCTTCTGCAGCGCGCGCGGGCCGAAGATCGAGGCCATTTGTGTTTCGAAGGACTTCGCGAACAGGCCGTCGATGTCGTGGTTGCAGTCGTCCACGAATACGAAGCCGCCGTTGCGCACGTAGGTTTCGAAGTTGCGCCGCTCGTCCGGGTTGAACTCCACCAGCTTGTGCCCGGCCAGGTAGCAGAACGGCGCCTGCAGCATGCGCGGATCGGCCAGGGCCAGCACGTGTTCCTTGGGGTCCACGCGCAGGCGGGTGTAATCGATCAGCGAAGTGATGATGTTCGCCGGCATGCGCTGGTCCACGTCCCAGTTGCCCGAGTCGTACATCAGCCGGGTGAACCAGAAGTCGTAGTCGTCTGCCGCCGCGAAAGCACGGCGCCCCGGCAGGGCCAGGGCGCCGGCAGCAGCAAGCAGGGACAGGAAACCGCGTCGATTCATCGGTTTCCCATCCCTGAGCCCATCACACCGCGTCGGACAGCGAGGTGAACGTGAAGTCGCGCAGCTTCATCGGCGGGATCATCATCGTGAACGGGGACTCGTCGCCGCTGATGCGCACCGGCTTGCCCAGTTCTTCGATGTTGTTGAGCATGATCACCGGCGATTCGTTGAAGCGGAAGTTCTTCACCGGGTGCTTGATCTCGCCGTTTTCGATGTAGAAGGTGCCGTCGCGGGTCAGGCCGGTCAGCAGCACGGTCTGCGGATCAACCATGCGGATGTACCAGGTGCGCGTGACCAGGATGCCCTTCTGCGTACCCTTCACCAGCTCGGCCGTGGACTTGTCGCCGCCGGCCATCAGCAGGTTGCCGGGCTGGCCCATGGCGCGCTTGCCCTTTTCCTTGGCCCAGAAGCGCGAGTACTGCAGGTACTCGACCTTGCCGTCCTTGATGATCGGGTGCTTTTCGCGCGGCAGGCCCTGGTCGTCCCAGGGCATGACGGCCGCTTCCGGATTCCAGGGGTCGGCCATGATGTTCACGCGCGGGTCGTAGACCTGCTCGCCCAGGCGCGTGCCGCCACCCTTCTTCGACAGGAAGCTGCGGCCTTCGTCGGCCTGGCGGGCGTCGAAGAAGAACATCATGAAGCTGATCAGGCCCGCGGCCGCGGCCGGCTCCAGGATCACCGTGTACTTGCCGGGTTCAAGCGCCTTGGCCTCGGCCGAATCACGCGCCTTCTGGATGGCCACGGCGATGGACTCGTCGGCGTCGAAATCGCGGATGTCGCCGGAGTTGCGCGTCACCCAGCCCGAACCGCGGCCGTCTTCGGTGCGCACGGTGCAGGTGTAGTTGACGTTGGTGGCCTTCTGGTAGCCGAAGTTGCCCTTGGAGTTGGCGAAGGCGAAAAAGCCGTTCTCGTCCTGCAGGAAGCCGGCGGCGATGAGGTTGCCGTCCTTGCTGGGGCCGATCGAGGCCGCCGCGATCTGGGCACGTTGCTCCGGCGTGATGTCGGCGGTGGCCTGCACGAAGGTCGGCGAGGGCTTGTAGTCCTGCTTGTCGATGATCGGCATGTATTCCGGGTTCTCCGGCGCCAGCCGCGCCAGTTCCTCGGAGCGCCGGACCACGCGTTCAAGCGAAGCGTCGTCGAAGCTGTTGATGGTGGTGATGCCCTCGCGCTTGCCGAACGCCGACTGCACGATCAGCTGGGCATTGGAAACGATGCCGCTGGTGGAGACGTTGTTTAGCGCAAAGCGGATGTTGCCGGTGATCGATCCGGTCAGGGTCGCCGTGCATTCGTCGGCCTGCGACAGCTTGATGACCTTGTCGAGGATCGCCTTGGCCTGTTCTTCGGTGTAGATGCTCATGGTTTAAGGCTCCTGCGCCGGTCAGCCGAGGTTGCGGGCGGTGTTGATGACGTTCATGCCGTCGAAACGGGCCGTGGACGAACCGTGCGAGACGGCGGAAACCTGGCCGGGCTGGCCCTTGCCGTCGAAGAAGCTGCCGCCGATGCGGTAGTCGGATTCATCGCAGATGGCCGTGCAGGCGTTCCAGAACTCCGGCGTGCGGATCTGGTAAGCCACGTCCTCGAGCATGCGGGTGATCTTGCCGTTTTCGATTTCGTAGAACAGCTGGCCGCCGAACTGGGCGTTGTAGCGCTGCTGGTCGATCGAGAACGAACCGTCGCCGATGATGTAGATGCCCTTCTCTACGTCCTTGATCATGTCCTCGACGCTGAGCTTGGTCTTGCCCGGCGCCAGCGACACGTTGGCCATGCGCTGGAACTGCACGCTGGCCCAGGAGTCGGCGTAGCAGCAGCCGTGTGACTCGTCTTCGCCGATGATGTGGGCCTGGTCGCGGATGGCCTGGTAATTGACCAGCACGCCGTCCTTCACCAGGTCCCACTTCTTGGTCTTGACGCCTTCGTCGTCGTAGCCGACCGCGCCCAGGCTGCCCGGCTGCACCTTGTCGGCGAACAGGTTGACGATGTCGGAACCGTACTGGAACTTGTTCTCGCGCTTGTCGAGCGTGGCGAAGCTGGTGCCGGCGTAGTTGGCCTCGTAGCCCAGCACGCGGTCGAGTTCCAGCGGGTGGCCGACGTTTTCGTGGATGGTCAGGAACAGGTTGGTCGGGTCCAGCACCAGGTCGTACTTGCCCGGCTTCACCGACGGCGCCTTGAGCTTTTCGCGCGCCTGCTTGGCCGCGGCCACGGCGTCTTCGATCATGTCGTAGGACTTGCCGTAGTTGACGATGCCGTTGGGCGAGACGAAGCGGTCGCCCGGCTTGCCTTCAAGGTATTCGTAACCCAGGCCCATCGGCGCCGACAGGCCGTCGCGGGTGCGGAACTTGCCGCTTTCCTTGTCCACGGCCGTCACCGTGAACGGCGCCCAGATGCGGTGCACGTCCTGGTCGATGTAGCTGCCGTCGGTCGAGGCGAAATATTTCTGTTCGTTGACCAGGAACAGGGTGGAATTGACGAAGTTGGCGCCGGCGGCCATGGCCGCGGCGTTCACGCCCAGCAGCAGGTCCACCTTTTCCTTCACCGGCACTTCCATCGCGTTCTTGACGATCGGCGTGCGCCAGCTGACTTCGCCGAAGCCCTTCACCGGCGCCAGCTGCACCGGCGTGGTCTGCAGGCCGGAATTGGCCTTGGCGATCGCGGCGGCCTGGCGGGCCGCGTTGGCGACGCCGCTGGTGCTCAGGTCGCTGGTGGCGGCGAAGCCCCAGGCGCCGTTGGCGATGACGCGGATGCCGACGCCGGTCGATTCGGTGTTCACCACGTTCTGCACCTTGTCTTCGCGGGTGACCACGAACTGCTGCAGGTAGCGGCCGATGCGCACGTCGCAGTAGCTGGCGCCGGCGTCGCGGGCGGCCTGCAGGGCAGCGTCGGCCATCGCCTTCTTGATGCCGATGTCGAGTGAAGTGACCAGGTCTTCGGCGGCGATCACGCGGCCGAAGGGCATCATCAGGCCGGCAAGGCCCACTCCCGACATCGTCAGGAAATTGCGTCTGTCCATCGTGTCACTCCAAAGGCGTTAGGGCGGTGGCCCGCCTGACTCTGGTGGGCGCAGCAGGGGGCGTCAAGTGACGATAGTCCTAGGTCGGTTCGTGCCGGCGTTCCGCGGAACTTAAGCCTGCTGGCGTAGTCTCAATGGGCGTCCCGCCGCAAGGAGTCTTCACATGAGCAGACAATTCAAGGCCGGCCCCTGGCTGGCCCTCGCCTTCGTCGCCGTCTGCGGCGTCGTCGCCTGGAAGTACTACCCGCGTGAAGAAGCCGCTCCGGCGACACCGGCCGCCACCGTCGCGCCGGTCGCCGAAGCCCCGCGCGAGCCGGAGGTGCTGCACCCGATCGAAGACGTGCCCGTGCTGCCCGACCAAACCCCCGCCGAACCGCTGCCGGCCCTGGCCGACAGCGACGCCGTGACCTGGGCGGCGCTGGCGGCGCTGCTCGATGGCGGCGACCTGGCGGCGTTCCTGGTGCCCGAATTCCTGGTG
>NZ_CAXBJS010000149.1:0-6712 GCF_963976025.1 uncultured Arenimonas sp. | reverse complement strand
GTTCCAAAAAAACGGCGCCCTGGTGGGCGCCGTTTTTTTTGCCGGATGAGGGGAGGGCCTATTTCACCCCATGCATCCAACGCCTCACCAGCGGGCTGGCAAGCGCGAACACCAGGCCGGTGCCGACGCCGACCCAGAGCATCAGTTCGAACAGGCCGCCGTACTTCGCCCCGGCCTCGGCCATGTCGATGACGCCGTCGGCGGGCAGGTCCAGCGCCGCGAGTTTTCCGAACTGCGCCGCCAGCACTTCCGAATAGGCGGTGGCCAGCCAGAAGGCGCCCATCATCAGGCCCACCACGCGGGCGACCGACAGCTGGGTCACCGCCGACAGGCCGATCGGCGACAGGCACATCTCGCCGATCTCCAGCACGAAGTAGGCCAGCACCAGCCACCAGACGCTGGCCATCACGCCGCCCGAAGCTGATTCAGCGGCAAGCATCAGTGGCACGAAGGCCAGGCCGGCCGCGACCAGGCCGATGCCCATTTTCATCGGCTTGGACGGATTGAGGCCGCGCCGGTCCAGCCAGGGCCACAGCCAGGCGAACAGCGGCGACAGCACCACGATGAAAAACGCACCCAGGAAGGTCAGCGAACCGGCGGTCTGCTGCACCATCACCACGTCGTGCACGATCGCCACGCCGATGCCCAGGGCCAGCAGCGCGACCATGGCCTTGGCGAAACCGTCGCGGCCGCGGTCGCTGGCTTTCAGCGCCAGCACCATCAGCACCGGGCTCAGGCCCAGCGCGAAGATGGCCCAGGGCACGGTGGCCTGGTAGCCGATCGGCAGCGCGCCGAACAGGTCCTTGGTGAGCATGCGGTCGGTGAAGGTCACCCAGGACCCGTAGGTCTGCTCGTACAGGGTGAAGAACACCAGCACGCCGATGATCAGGAACACCAGCGCCAGCATCTGCTGGCGCTCCCTGCGGCTGCAGTGTTTGACCAGGAACCAGGCAAACCAGGCCAGGAAGACCACCGCGATCAGGTGCATCGCGCCGTGCACGGTCCAGGTGCGCTGGATCAGCTGCCAGACCAGGGCGACGCCGGCGATGCTGCCCAGGTAGATCCAGATTTCTCGGCTGAACGGCCCGACCCGCTGGCGCAGCTTCGCCGGGTCATTGGGTTCGGCCTGGCCCATCAGGTACTTCTGTCCCCAAAGGAAGACGATGAGGCCGGCGATCATGCCGATGCCGGCGGCGCCGAAGCCATATTTCCAGCCGTAGGTTTCGCCCAGGAAGGCGCAGACCAGGCTGGCGAACATCGCACCGACGTTGATGCCCGCGTAGAACACCGTGAAGCCCGAATCGAGCCGCGGGTCATTGGCCGGGTACAGCCGGCCGACGATGGTCGAGATGTTCGGCTTCAGGAACCCCACGCCCATGATGATCAGCGCCAGCGACAGGTAGAACACCTGCAGGGCACCTTCATCACGCACGATCACGCCGTCCACCAGGCGGGCCTGCTCCCCCTCGAAGGCCATGCCCAGGTGGCCCAGCACCAGCAGCACCGCGCCGAACACCACGGCCTTGCGCATGCCCAGGTAGCGGTCGGCGAGCAGGCCGCCGATCACCGGCACGGCGTAAACCAGCCCGCCGTAGGCCCCCAGCAGGTCCAGTCCCAGTTCGTCCGTGAACAGGTGGTACTTCAGCAGGTAAAGCAGAAGCAGCGCCTTCATGCCGTAGAACGAGAATCGTTCCCACATTTCCGTGAAGAAGCAGACGTACAGGCCCTTGGGATGGCCCAGGAAGTCGTCGCGGGCGGGCAGGGTGGTCTCGTTCACGGTCGGGCTCCGGTTGGGGTCGGCCGAGTATAGGGTCGGGTGGGCCCGCCGGCTTTGCCTCCCCCGGCAGGGGCGCCTAACATGTCGGCTGGCTTCCCAAGGATCACGTCATGGCCCTGCGTTCCCTGCTTACCGTGCTGCTGGCGCCGGCTTTCCTGGCCCCCGCGGTGGTCGCCGCCAAACCCTTCGACGCCCGTGACCTGGTCACGCTTGAACGCGTCTCCGCGCCGACCCTGTCGCCCGACGGCCGGCACCTGCTGCTGACGGTGCGCGAAGTCGACTTCGACGCCAACAAGGCCAGCACCGGCCTGTGGATCGAGAACCTGTTCGCGCGCGACGCGGCGCCGCCGGTGCGTTTCACGCCCGAAGGGTTCGGCGCCAGCAGCGCGGCGTTCGCGCCCGACGGCAGCGCGGTGTATTTCCTGTCCTCGAAGTCGGGCTCCTCGCAGCTCTGGAAGCAGGCTGTCGACGGCGGCGAGCCGGTGCAGGTCAGCGACTACCCGCTGCCGGTCGGCACCTTCAAGATTTCGCCCGATGGCAAGGCCGTGGCGCTGAGCTTCGAGGTATTCACCGACTGCGGCACCCTGGCCTGCACCAAGGAAAAACTTGATGCCAAGGCGGCCGCCAAGACCAGCGGCGTGCTGTACGAAGGCTTGTTCGTCCGCCACTGGGACACCTGGAAGGACGGTCGTCGCAACCAGCTGTTCGTCGCCCGCTTCAACGACGAAGGCAAGGCCGGTAGCGAACCGGCGCGCGTGAGCGCCGGCATCGAAGGCGACGTGCCCGCCAAGCCCTTCGGTGGCAAGGAAGACTACACCTGGGCGCCGGACAGCCAGTCGCTGGTGTTCGCCGCCAAGGCCGTGGGCCGCGAGGAGGCCTGGTCCACCGACTACGACCTCTACCACGCGCGTGCCACCGGCAGCGGCGCGCCGAAGAACCTGACCGAGGCCAACCCCGCCCTGGACGGCGGCCCGGTGTTTTCGGCCGACGGCAAGACCCTGTACTACCGCGCCATGAAACACCCGGGCTTCGAAGCCGACCGCCTGGCCCTGATGGCCATGGACCTGGCCAGCGGCAAGACCCGCGAGATCGCGCCCGACTGGGACCGCTCCGCCAGCAACATCACGCTGTCGGCGGACGGCAGGTCGATCTACACCACGACCCAGGACGTCGGCACCTACGCGCTTTACAAGGTGGACATCGCCAGCGGCGAGGCCAGCAAGGTCATCGGCGGCGGCACGGTCGGCGGTTACGACCTGGTCGGCGACACCCTGGCCTACACCTTCGAGGACCTCGACTCCCCGGCCCAGGCCTTCGTGGCCCGCGCCGACGGCAGCCAGGCCCGGCAGGTGACCAACAACAATGCCGAGGCGCTGGAACACATCCAGTTCGGCGCCTACGAGCAGTTCAACTTCAAGGGCTGGAACGACGAAACCGTGCACGGTTACGTGGTCAAGCCGGTGGGCTACGAGGAAGGCAAGCAGTATCCGGTGGCCTTCCTTATCCACGGCGGCCCGCAGGGCAGCTTCGGCAACAACTTCCACTACCGCTGGAATGCGCAGACCTATGCCGGCGCCGGCTTCGCGGTGGTGATGATCGACTTCCACGGCTCCACCGGTTACGGCCAGGCCTTCACCGATTCGATCACCGGCGACTGGGGCGGCAAGCCGCTCGAGGACCTGCAGAAAGGCTGGGCCGCGGCGCAGGAAAAATATTCCTTCCTCGACGGCGAACGCGCCTGTGCGCTGGGCGGCAGCTACGGCGGTTACATGGTGGCCTGGATCGCCGGCAACTGGCCCGATGGTTTCGACTGCCTGGTCAACCACGCCGGCGTGGTCGATACCCGCATCATGGGCTTCAACACCGAAGAGCTGTGGTTCACAGAGTGGGAAAACGGCGGCACCCCGGTGCAGTCGCCCGAAGCCTACGAGCAGTTCAATCCGATCAAACACGTCGACAAGTGGAAGGCCCCGATGCTGGTGATCCACGGCCAGCTCGACTACCGCGTGCTGGTGGAACAGGGCCTGGCCGCGTTCTCGGCCGCCCAGCGCCAGGGCGTGCCCAGCCAGCTGCTGTATTTCCCGGACGAAAACCACTGGATCCTCAAGCCGCACAACAGCGTGCTCTGGCACGACACGGTCAATGCCTGGCTCAAGCGCTGGACCGCGGAAGACGCCGGAACGGAGCCGGCCAAGGACTGATATGACGGCCGAAGTACTCGACCTCGACCGCCTGCGGCGCAGCTGCGCGCAGTGTTCACTGCACGTGCTGTGCCTGCCGGCCGGCATTGGCGGTCGCGACCTGGAACAGCTGGACGAAATCGTGCGCACGCGTCGGCCACTGGGCAAGGGCGACACGCTGTTCCGCTCCGGCCAGGCGCTGGGCTCGCTGTACGTGGCCCGCGAGGGCGCCTTCAAGACCGTGGCCATCGATGCCGAAGGCGAACAGCAGGTGGTCGGCTTCCACCTGCCCGGCGAGCTGATGGGCCTGGACGCGATGGGCACCGGCAAACACGCCTGTGAAGCCGAAGCGCTGTCGCCGGCCAGCGTCTGCGAAATCCCGATGGGCCAGCTCGAAGCAGTCTGCCGCGAAGTGCCCGGCCTGCAGCACCAGCTGCTGCGAATCATCGGCCAGGGCATCAACCGCGACCAGTCGCATCTTGAAATGCTGGGCCGCCGCCAGGCGCACGAGCGCGTGGCCCTGTTCCTGCACGGCTTGTCGGAACGCTACAAGCTGCTCGGCCAGCCGCACGACGTCTTCACCCTGCCGATGAGCCGCGAGGACATCGCCAGCTACCTGGGCCTGGTCATCGAAACGGTAAGCCGCACCCTGACCAAGCTCCAGGACGAAGGTGTCATCGCCGTGCGCGGCCGCCAGCTGAAGATCCTCGACCGGGTGCGGCTTGACGCCCTGGTGCATGCGCCGGCGGCATCCGCCGGCAGGGCCCGCGAGCTTCGCTGATCAGCCCGGGAGCTGCCGGCCGCTGCAGAAGCTTCGCGGGTCGCCATCGAGCGGATCGATGAACGACAGCCGTTTCGCCAGCAGCTGCAGCGGCGCCGAATAGTCCCCGGCTGCGCGGTGGTCAAGCGACGGATACAGCCTGTCATTGGCGATCGGCGCGCCCAGTGCCGCCATGTGCAGGCGGAGCTGGTGCTTGCGGCCGGTGACTGGCTCAAGGGCATAACGCCAGTCCGGCTCGCCGCGATCGATCACGTCGATGCGGGTTTCGCTGTTGTCCGGGCCCTGCGTTTCCTGCATGCGGAAGAAAGGTTCGCCGGCGGCGATCCGGCTCGTGCGCACGCAGGGAAAGCGCAGGCCGGGAAGGGCAGGCGCCATCGCCTCGTACTGCTTCCGGATGCGCCGCTCGCGGAAAAGCGCCTGGTAACGTGCACGCGATTGAGGGTTGGTCGAAAACAGGACCAGCCCGGCCGTTTCGCGGTCAATACGATGCAGCGGCACCAGGTCCGGGTTGCCGGTGCGGCGGATCAAGCGGCCCAGCAGGGTTTCATGCACATGGGCGCCGGAAGGAGTGACCGGCAGGAAGTGGGGTTTGTCCGCCACCAGCAGGTGTTCGTCGGCGTGCAGCACGACTTCCTCGAAAGGAATTCGTGGTTCGTCGGCGACCTCCCGGAAATAGTGGACTTCCTGCCCGACGTTGAACGGCGTGTCCGGCCCGATCCATTGCCCCGCGTCATCCAGAACGCGTCCGCGCGCCATCCGGTCCAGCCACGCCGGGCGCGGCACCGCCGGGAACCGATCGCAGAGGCAATCGAGCACCGTGGTCCAATCGCCAGGTGGCAGCTGCAGCGTGCTTGCGGCGAGTCCATCAAGATCGGGCGGGCGCTTTCGCATTCAGATCGAACGGCAGCCCAGGGCTTCAAGCACCGAATGGATCGCCGGCTGGCCGGCCAGCCAGGGGCCCGCCAGCGTGACCACGCCCGCCAGCGCCACCAGGCCGGCGGCGCCGTAGCGCCAGGCGCGGTTGGCCAGCAGCTGGCCCAGGCGGGCGCCGCTCCAGGTGACCGGTACCATGGTCGCCATCGTGCCGATGCCGAAGCTGGCCATCACCAGCGCGCCGTGCAGGGCGCTGGCTTCCAGCCACGCGGCGACCAGCACCGTGCTCGACAGTCCGCAGGGCAGCCAGCCCCAGAGCAGGCCCTGGGCCCAGGGCCGCCAGGGGCCGTGCACCGGCAGCTTCGACTGCAGTGGCCGCAGCATTTTCCAGAACCAGGCGCCGCCGCGCGAAAGGAAACCCAGCCTGCGCGGCCACAGCAGGCGCACGGCGACCAGGATCAGCACGCCGCCCATGGCCATGCGCAGGCCGGTGGCCAGCGCTTCGGACCGGGCGAGCAGCAGCAGGCCACCGCCAAAGGCGCCAACCAGGGCGCCGGCAATCGTGTAGCCCAGCACGCGGCCGGTGTTGAGCGCGAACGCGGTGCCCAGGCCGGGTTTTGGCGACGTCGCCGCCAGGCCGGTGGCGATGCCGCCGCACATGGCGATGCAGTGCACGCCGCCCAGCAGGCCGGTCAGCAGCGCCGCGCCCAGCACCAGCAGGTCGACCGGCATCAGTCGGCGTCGCGTGGTTCGCGCTTGTCGCGCGCTTCGGGATCCGGCGCCGGACGGTCGTCTTCGCGCAGCATGTCCAGCGCCGGGGTGTCGAGGTCGTCGAACTGCCCGCGCTTGACCGCCCACAGGAAAAACCAGATCGCCGCGACGAGCAGGAGCAGCGAAACCGGGATCAGGGCGAGCAGGATGTTCAAGCGGCTAAACCTTTCGTGCGCCCCAGGCGCAGGGCGTTTGCGGTGACGACCAGCGACGAGGCGGCCATGCCCAGCGCCGCCAGTCCGGGGCCGACCAGGCCCAGTGCCGCCAGGGGCAGGGCCACGACATTGTAGGCCAGTGCCCAGGCCAGGTTCTGCCGGATGATGTGGCGGG
>NZ_CAXBJS010000148.1:0-6779 GCF_963976025.1 uncultured Arenimonas sp. | reverse complement strand
CACCTGCAGCAGGTCGGACTGGCGGTCGAGAAGCAGGCGGTTGCTGTCGCCCTGCAGCAGCGGGCGCAGGCCCGGCGGCAGCACGCTGCGCCAGGCGGCGGCGGCTTCGCGGCCCCAGCCGGGCAGCGGCGTGCGTGCCAGTCGCAGGCGCAGGGTTTCAAGCGATGTGGTCAGTTGATCGACAGCAGGCATCAGTCGGGTTCCCCTACCCGCCAGGCCAGCGGTGCGTAGAGCTGGCCGAAGCCCGCCGCCGCGCCGATTCGCACGGTAGTGGTGACTTCGACCGCCAGGCCGTCCGGACGGACGGCGCGGCTGGCGACACTATACGTGCCGGACCCGGCCGCGGCGAGAGCGCCGCCCTCGGGTGAAACAGGCATGGGCAGGCCCGGCTGCCAGGCTGAACGCGCCTCGATCCAGAGGGCGGCGTCGGCCGGGCTCATGCCCAGGGCCTGCAGCACCGGCAGCTGGGCGAAATCGCGCAGGGGCCGCGGCGCCGCAGTGAACACGGTGACGTGCGGCACCAGCCGCGCGTACACGTCGGCGTCCATGCCCAGCACCTGCTGCAGTTCGGACACGGTGTTGAAGGGCTGGTCCTTGGCGCCGTAATCGAGACCGGCGGCGGCGTAGTCGGGATCTTCGGCGCCGCCGCCGATGGCCAGCAGGTCGTCGCTGTCGCGCCAGTCCTGGATCGCGCCGGCCAGCTGCCGGGCCCGAAGTTCCTCGACGCCCAGGGCAAGCATCAGGTCGGCCAGCAGGGCCGCGTCGGCGACCTTGCCGGACTCGTCCAGCACCCGCACGTCCACCTGGAAGCCCTGGTATTGGAAGCTGTTGGGGCGGCCGTCGGGAAACCAGCGACGGGTCGGGTCGGCTTCACTCAGGCGCAGGGCGGCGATTTCGATGCCGGCTTCGGCGGCCAGCTGGCCGGCCAGGCGCGTGCGCAGCGCGCTGCCCTGCATGGACTCGATGCGGGCGCTGAAGGCGAACACCACCACCAGGCCCGCCAGCAACAGCAGCAGCCAGATCACCAGCAGCAGGGCGGCGCCGCGGGAATTTTTCATCGCACCGGCCCCGGGGTTTCGGGCAGCGGCACCGGGCTGCCGGGCGACAGCAGGCCGGCGCCGGCGCCCGGCGGCGGCGACTGGCCCAGTCTCGGCGCGGCGATGAAATCCGGCCAGCGCGCGCGCGGTTCGGCGAACTCCAGCTCCAGGCGCACCAGGCGCGGGATCTGGCCGACCTGTTCCCAGTCCGACAGCCAGTCGCCGGCTTCGCCGTCGGGCTCAAGCGTGCGCACGGCGAAACGGGCGTCGCGAATGCCGTCAAGCAGCACTTCAGGCGGGCGATCGTGTTCGATCGGGCCTTCCGGGCTCAGCTGCTGGTGCTGGAATTCCAGGCGCAGGCCGCCGGCGCCGCGCACCAGGCGGAATTCCTGCACGTGCGGACCACCGCGCGAAAGGTAACCGGGCATCGGCGCGACCAGGCGCAGGTGCTCGGCGCTGGCTTCGAACACCGGCGCCTCTTCGCCGGCGCGCGGTATTTCCATGGGCAGCAGCAAGGCGCCTTCGAGCTGGCGACGCAGGAATCCCTGGGCCGCGCGCAGGCGTTCGTTGCGCGCGGACTCGACTTCGGCCGCGGCGGTGGCGCGGGTGGCGTTGCTGACCGCGGCGAAGGCCAGGGCCATGCCCGCCGCCAGCAGCGCGGTGGCCATCATCACTTCGATCAGGCTGAAGCCGCGCGCGTGCCGGGTCATTGCAGCCCGCCTTCGAGCACCTGCGGATAACGCGCGCGCAGGCTGGTGAAACGCAGCGAGCGGGCGTACTGATCTTCGCCCCAGCCGACGTCGAGCTGCAGCTGGTAGAGCACCGGCGCGTTGGGCATCACCCGGCCCGCGGTTTCGATGGGCTCGGCGCCCGGGATTTCCGGCGCCGCGGGCGCCGGATCGGGCACTTCGGTGATTTCCAGGGTCCAGCGGTAGCGCCCGCGCGCGAACTCGCCCTGCTGCGTGCCCGGTTCGATGGCCGACAGCACGCCCTGCTCGGCCAGCAGGCTTTGCGCCAGCAGGCTGGCTTCGGTGGCGTCGCCGGAAGTGCGCACCTGGGCCAGGCCGCCGCCCAGGATGGCGATAAGAATGCCCAGCGACACCGCCATCAGCACGAAGGCCAGCATCACTTCGATCAGGCTGAAGCCGCGCGCGTGTTTCATGCCGGGCCCTCGCCGCGGCTGAGCGTCACTTCGCCGGTGAGCCAGGCGACGTCCACGCGCCAGGCGGCTTCACCGCGCTTGATGACGATCCGGCCGCCGGTGGCGGCGCCTTCCGGGAAAAACCGCACCGCCGCCTGGTCGCGTGCGGGGCGCTCTTCGAGCGCGGTGGTGGCGACCACGTCCAGGCCTTCGGGCAGCGTGCCCTGGCGGTTGTCGGCGCCCTGCCAGCTGCGCGTGTTCACGTCGATCACGAACACCTGCGGCCGGCCGGTGGCGATGGCGCGGGCACGGGCGAAACGCAGTTCGCCGGCGACGGTGCGGGCGGCGTCGTGCAGCTCACGCCCCGGCAGCTGCCGGCCGATCACCGTCGCGCCGATGCCGGCCAGCGTGGCGACCAGCACCAGCACCATCAGCAGTTCCAGCAGCGACATGCCGCGCGCGCGATTCATGGCGGCGTCGCCGGCCCGTCAGGGCTTGCGGATGTCCGCGTTGACGCTTTCGCCGCCCGGGGCCTGGTCGGCGCCCAGACTGACCAGCTCGAAGGGACCGTTGGTGCCGGGACGGCGCAGTTCGATCGGCGTCTTCCAGGGATCCTTCAGTTCCTCGGCCGTGGCATAGGGGCCCAGCCAGTTCGGCTGGCCGCCGCTGGTGACCAGCTGGTCGAGCGAATCGGGCAGTTTGCCGGTGTCCTGGCGGTAGGCGTCGACCTTCTGGGCCAGGGTGATCAGCTGGCTTTCGGTCAGCTTGACGTTGGCGCGGTCCTGGCCGCCCATGACGCGGCTGGTGATCAGGGCCAGCACGCCGCCGATCAGCACGATCACGATCATGATCTCGATCAGGCTCATGCCGCGCTGGCTGCGCGGGGCGGAAAACTTGCGGGGGGCTCGTTGCATGTTGGTCAGCCTATGGCGTTGGTGAGGTCGTAGATGGGCAGCAGCACGGACAGGATGATCACCGCGACCACCACCGTCATCAGGATGGTCAGGGCCGGCACCAGCGCGGCCATCAGGCGGTCGAGCGCATTGCTGGTTTCCTGGTCGAAGGTGTCGGCGACCTTCAGCAGCATGGTATCGAGTTCACCTGACTCTTCGCCGACCTGGATCATCTGCACGGCCAGGCGGGGAAAACACTTCTGCTTGCCAAGCGCATAACCCAGGCCGTTGCCGGTCTTGACGTCTTCGCCGGCGGCCTCGACCGCGTCGGCCAGCACCCGGTTCGACAGCACCGGGCGCGAGAGGTTCAGCGCGTTCAGCAAGGGCACGCCGTTGCGGACCAGGGTGCCCAGGGTGCGCGCCAGGCGGGCGGTATCGAGGCGCGCGACCAGGTCGCCGACGTAGCGCATGCGCAGCAGGCGCGCATCGATGGCGCGGCGGGCATCGGGTTCGCGCAGGCGTACGGCCAGCCACAGGCCGGCGCCCACCAGCACGATGGCCACGGCCCACCACCAGGCGCGCATGAACAGGCTGATCTGCAGCACCGCTTCGGAATACCAGGGCAGGTCGGCGTTCATGCTTTCGAACAGTTCCTGGAACTGCGGCACCACCACGGCCATCAGGAAGGCCACCGAGGCGAACACCATCACCACCAGGATCACCGGGTAGATGAGCGCGTTGACCACCCGGCCGCGCAGTTTGGCGTTGCGCTCGAGGTAGTCGGCCAGCCGGCCCAGGGATTCGTGCACGTTGCCGCCGGCCTCGCCCGCGCGCACCAGGTTCACGTACAGGCGCGAGAACACGCCGTGCTGCTGTTCAAGCGCGGTGGACAGCGGCGTACCGCCGCGCACGGCCTCGCGGATGCGTTCGACCACGCGTTTGGCCTGGGCGGTTTCGGGTAGTTCGAGCAGGATGCCCAGGGCACGATCCAGCGGCTGGCCGGCGCCAAGCAGGGTGGCCAGCTGCTGGGTGAACTGCAGCACCTGTTCTTCGTCGAATTCCTTGCGCCGCCACGGGGGCGTCCAGCCTACGCCGGCGCCGTCTTCGTCGGCGCGGCGGGCTTCCACCGGCAGGTGGCCCTGTTCCTGCAGGCGCACGATCACTTCGTCGGCGCTGCCGGCCTCCATCTGGCCTTCAAGCGTTTCGCCGACGGTGGACAGGGCCTTGTAGCGGAACAGCGGCATCGGCTCAGGCTTCCTGGGTCACGCGCAGGACTTCCTCGATCGTCGTCAGTCCCTGCATGGCCTTGAGCAGGCCGTCTTCGTACATGGTGCGCATGCCGCGGGCGCGCGCCGCGTCCTCGAGCTCGCCCATGCCGGCGTGCTGCATCACCATCCGGCGCAGCTCGTCGTCCATCACCAGGAATTCCATGATGGTGGTGCGGCCCAGGTAACCGGTGGGCGTGAGCGCGGAAGGCTTCGGGCGGTAGAGGTAGATCGTGCCTTCGGGCTGAAAGCGGCGCAGGCCGAATTCTTCGATCACCTCCGGCAACGCCTCGTACTTCTCGGCGTGCGTGGGCTCGATGCGGCGCACCAGGCGCTGGGCCAGGATGCCGTTCACGGTGGACGTGAGCAGGTAATCCTCGACGCCCATGTCCATCATGCGGGTGATGCCGCCGGCGGCGTTGTTGGTGTGCAGCGTCGACAGCACCAGGTGGCCGGTGAGCGCGGACTGGATGGCGATGCGCGAGGTTTCCAGGTCGCGCATTTCGCCGATCATGATGATGTCCGGGTCCTGGCGCACGATGCTGCGCAGGGCCTGGGCGAAGTCCAGGCCGATCTGCGGCTTGGCCTGGATCTGGTTGATGCCTTCGATCTGGTATTCGACCGGGTCCTCGACGGTGATGATCTTCACGTCGGGGGTGTTGAGCTGGCTCAGCGCGGCGTACAGCGTGGTGGTCTTGCCCGAGCCGGTGGGGCCGGTGACCAGCAGGATGCCGTGCGGCTGCTCGAGCACCTTGACGAACTTGTCGAGGAATTCGTCGGTGAATCCCAGGGCCTTGAAGTCCAGCACCACCGACTCGCGGTCGAGCAGGCGCATGACCACCGATTCGCCGTGCGCCGTGGGCACGGACGAGACACGCAGGTCCAGCTCCTTGCCCTGCACGCGCACCATGATTCGGCCGTCCTGCGGCAGCCGGCGCTCGGCGATGTTGAGCTTGGCCATGATCTTGATGCGCGAGATCACCGCAGCGGTGAGGTTGGCCGGCGGTGATTCGGCTTCCTCGAGCACGCCATCAACGCGGTAGCGCACCTTCAGGCGGTTTTCGAAAGGTTCGATGTGGATGTCGGAGGCGCGCAGTTCGACCGCGCGCTGGATGACCAGGTTCACCAGCCGGATCACCGGGGCTTCGGAAGCGAGGTCGCGCAGCTGTTCGACGTCGGCTTCGTCGCCGCTGGATTCGTCGCCGAGGTTTTCGACGATGGTGCCCATGGCCGAGCGGCCGCTGCCGTAATAACGCTCGATCAGGTCGGCGATTTCGGCGCGCAGGCCGACCGATATCCGCACCGCGCGGCCGGTGGCCAGGGCGACGGCTTCGGCGGCGTACGGGTCCTGCGGGTCGGCGACCAGCAGGTCTACGTGGTTTTCGTCTTCGCCCACCGGGCAGACCGAAGCCTGCTTGAGGAAACGCTGCGACAGCTGCACGCCCGGCGGCGGCGCTTCCGGGCAGTCCTTGGTAGACAGCAGCGGCAGGCCCATCACTTCGGCGGCGGTCTCGGCCATGTCGCGCTCGGACACCATGCCCAGGCGCACCAGCAGCGCCACCAGCGAACCGCCGGCCTCGGCGTGCAGGCGCTGCGCGCGCGCAAGGTCGCTGTCCTTGAGGCGGCCGCGTTCGGCCAGGGCTTCGGCGACCCGCAGGTCGGCATTGCCGGTTTGTTCGTTCAGGGCCGCGGCCACGCGGGGCTCCAGCGTCGGGGGAGCCCGGAATTTAGCAGGTTGCCCCCTCGCCTGCCCTCCCTCCGCGCTGTCAGCCGACCCAGGCGCGGGCGTTGCGGAACATGCGCATCCAGGGTGAGTCTTCGCCCCAGCCGGCCGGGTGCCAGCTCATCTGCAGGGTCCGGAACACACGTTCAGGGTGCGGCATCATCAGCGTGGCGCGGCCGTCGCGGCTGGACAGGCCGGTGATGCCGGCCGGGGAGCCATTGGGATTGGCGGGGTAAGCCTCGGTAACAGCGCCGCTGTTGTCGACGAAGCGCAGCGCCACCGCCGCCTGGTCCTGGTGGCCCGGCTGGTCGAAGCGGGCCTGGCCTTCGCCGTGGGCCACCACCACCGGGATGCGCGAACCGGCCATGCCGGCGAGCAGGATCGAGGGCGAATCCAGCACTTCCACCATCGCCAGGCGGGCTTCGTACTGTTCGCTGCGGTTGCGCAGGAAACGCGGCCAGTGTTCGGCGCCGGGCACCAGGCCCTTGAGCTGGGCCAGCATCTGGCAGCCGTTGCACACGCCCAGGCTGAAGCTGTCGGGGCGTTCGAAGAACCGCGCGAACTGCTCGCGCAGGCCGGGGCGTTCAAGGATGGACGTGGCCCAGCCGCGGCCCGCGCCCAGCACGTCGCCGTAGCTGAAGCCGCCGCAGGCGGCCAGGCCCTTGAAGTCTTCCAGGCGGTGCCGGCCTTCGATCAGGTCGGTCATGTGCACGTCCACGG
>NZ_CAXBJS010000147.1:0-6804 GCF_963976025.1 uncultured Arenimonas sp. | reverse complement strand
GGCAAGCCATGAGCACGAGCCATTTCAACACCAAGGAACGCATCCTCGGCGCCGCCGAAGAACTGTTCGCCCAGCACGGTTTCGCCGGCACCTCGCTGCGCCAGGTCACCAGCCGGGCCGACGTCAACATCGCGGCGGTCAACTACCACTTCGGCAGCAAGGAAAACCTGGTCAACGAGGTCTTCCGGCGCCGCATGGACGAGATGAGCGAACGCCGCCTGGCCCTGCTGCGGCAGGCCCAGGACAAGCAGCCGGGTGACCTGGAGGCCATCCTGTCGGCCTTCATCGAACCGCCCCTGGCCCTGACCATCGACCGCCACGGCGGCTCGGCCTTCGTCCGGGTCCTGGCCCGGGCCTTCGCCGAAAAGAACGACCGCCTGCGCAAGTTCCTGTCCGACAACTACGGCCACGTGCTGCGCGAATTCGCCAAGGCCCTGGGCCAGGCCCTGCCCGACCTGGCCAAGGAAGACCTGTACTGGCGGCTCGATTTCACCGCCGGCGCGCTTACCTACGCCATGGCCGACTTCGGCCTGATCAAGCGCCCGGCGGGCGTCTCCGAAAAGGCCCACTGCGAAAAGGCCGCCCAGGCCCTGATCCGCTTCGCCGCCGCCGGCCTGCGCGCCGGCTGAGCCGGACCAAACCCCTTTCCCCTCCTCCCACGGAGCTGTTCCCATGCCTCAACTTCTCATTCGCAAGGTCGCCGTGCTTGGCGCCGGCGTGATGGGCGCGCAGATCGCCGCCCACCTCGCCAACGCCGACGTCGAAACCGTCCTGTTCGACCTTCCGGCCAAGGAAGGCAAGCCCAACGGCATCGTCGACAAGGCCATCGCCAACCTGGGCAAGCTTTCGCCCTCGCCGCTGGCCAGCAAGTCCAAGGTCGCGGCCATCACCGCCGCCAACTACGACCAGCACCTGCACCTGCTCGGCGACTGCGACCTGATCATCGAGGCCATCGCCGAGCGCATGGACTGGAAGAAGGACCTGTACGACAAGATCGAGAACCACGTGGCCCCGCACGCCATCCTGGCCTCGAACACTTCCGGCTTGTCAATCAATGGCTTGGCGGAGGTTCTTCCGGAATCACTTCACTCGCGGTTCTGCGGCGTGCATTTCTTCAACCCGCCGCGCTACATGCACCTGGCCGAGCTCATCCCCTGTGCGAAGACTGACCGGGAAGTCCTTGAAGGGCTTGAAACTTTCCTGGTCACGACCCTGGGCAAGGGCGTGGTTTACGCCAAGGACACCCCGAACTTCATCGGCAACCGCATCGGCGTGTTCTCGATCCTGGCCACCCTGCACCACACCGCCGAGTGCAAGCTCGGGTTCGACGAGGTCGATGCCCTGACCGGCCCGCTGCTGGGGCGCCCGAAGTCGGCGACCTACCGCACCTCCGACGTCGTCGGCCTCGACACCATGGCCCACGTCATCAAGACCATGGCCGACACCCTGCCCGACGATCCCTGGCACAAATACTTCAAGGCCCCGGACTGGCTCAAGGCGCTCATCGAGAAGGGCGCGCTGGGCCAGAAGACCGGCGCCGGCATCTTCATGAAGAAGGGCAAGGAAATCCAGGTGCTGGACCTCAAGGCCCAGGACTACCGCCCCGCCACCGGCGCCGCCGACCCGGAAGTCGTGGCCATCCTGAAGAACAGGAACCCGGCCGAGAAGTTCGCCCAGCTGCGCGCCAGCGAACACCCGCAGGCGAAGTTCCTGTGGGCGATGTTCCGCGACCTGTTCCATTACAGCGCCTACCACCTGTCGTCGATCGCCGACACCGCCCGTGACGTCGACCTGGCCATCCGCTGGGGCTACGGCTGGAAGCTGGGCCCGTTCGAAACCTGGCAGGCCGCCGGCTGGAAGCAGGTGGCCGAGTGGATCGCCGAGGACATCGTGGCCGGCAAGGCCATGTCCAGCGCGCCCCTGCCCGACTGGGTGTTCGACGGCCGCGACGGCGTTCATGCCGCCGAGGGCAGCTTCAGCCCGGCCAAGGGCGAGAAGCTGCCGCGTTCGAACCTGGCCGTGTACAACCGCCAGCGATTCCCCGACCCGGTGCTGGGCGAACGCGCCAGCCCGGGCGACACCGTGTTCGAAACCGACGCGGTGCGCATGTGGCACGACGGCGACGGCATCGCCGTGTTGGGCTTCAAGACCAAGATGCACACCGTCAGCGACGGCGTGCTGGCCGGCATCCAGGAAGCCGTGGACCGCGCCGAGAAGGGTTTCCGCGGCCTGGTGATCTGGCAGCCCAGCGAACCGTTCTCGGCCGGCGCCGACCTGGCGGGAGCCCTGGGCTCGCTGCAGGCCGGCAAGCTCGATGAGTTCGAGGCCATGGTCGCCACCTTCCAGGCCACCAGCCAGCGCATCAAGTATTCGCTGGTGCCGGTGGTCGCGGCCGTGCGCGGCCTGGCCCTGGGCGGCGGCTGCGAGTTCCAGATGCATGCGGCGCGCAGCGTGTTCGCGCTGGAAAGTTACGTCGGCCTGGTCGAGGCCGGCGTCGGCCTGCTGCCGGCCGGCGGTGGCCTGAAGGAAATCGCCGTGCGCGCCGCGCAGGCGGCGGGCCCGGGTGGCGACGTGTTCGCCGAACTCAAGCCTTACTTCGAGGCCGTGGCGATGGGCAAGGTTTCGACCTCGGCCTTCGAGGCCAAGGAACTCAAGCTCGCCCGCGAAGCCGACCCGGTGGTGTTCAACGCCTACGAACTGCTGCACGTGGCCAAGGCCCAGGCCCTGGCGCTGGCCGAGTCGGGTTACCGCCCGCCCCTGCCCGCCCGCGCGATCGCGGTGGCCGGCGACGTCGGCATCGCCACCTTCCGGATGATGCTGGAGAACATGATCGAAGGCCGCTTCATTTCCGAACACGACTACGAGGTCAGCAAGCGCATCGCGACGGTGATGTGCGGCGGCGACGTGGATCGCGGCGCCCTGGTGGACGAGGACTGGCTGCTGCGGCTCGAGCGCGAGCATTTTGTCGCGCTGGCCCAGATGCCCAAGACCCAGGAACGCATCGCCCACATGCTCAAGACCGGCAAGCCGCTGCGCAACTGAGCGACGACGAGGACTATCAAATGACCAAGCAAATCCAGGACGCCTACATCGTCGCCACCACCCGTACCCCGGTGGGCAAGGCCCCGCGCGGCGTCTTCCGCAACACCCGCCCCGATGAAATGCTGGCCCACGTGCTCAAGGCCGTGGTCGAGCAGTGCCCGGGCATCGACACCAGCCGCATCGACGACGCCATCATCGGCTGCGCCATGCCCGAGGGCGAGCAAGGCATGAACGTGGCGCGCATCGGCGTGCTGCTGGCCGGCCTGCCCGACGTGGTGGCCGCGCAGACCATCAACCGCTTCTGCTCCTCGGGCCTGCAGGCCGTGGCGCTGGCGGCCGACCAGATCCGCCTGGGCAACGCCGACCTGGTGCTGGCCGGCGGCACCGAGTCCATGTCCATGGTGCCGATGATGGGCAACAAGGTGGCCATGAGCCCGAAGGTCTTCCAGGACGACAACGTGGCGATCGCCTACGGCATGGGCATCACCGCCGAAAAGGTCGCCGAGGAATGGAAGGTAAGCCGCGAAGACCAGGACGCGTTCGCCCTGGCCTCGCACCAGAAGGCACTGGCCGCTCAGGCCGCCGGTGAATTCAAGGAAGAAATCTCGCCCTATGGCGTGATTTCGCGCCAGCCGGTGCTGGGCGGCGAAAAGATCCAGCAGCGCGAACTGGTGGTCGAACACGACGAAGGCCCGCGCCCGGACACCAGCGCCGAAGGCCTGGCCAAGCTGCGCGCGGTGTTCCGCAACGGCGGCTCGGTGACGGCGGGCAACAGCTCGCAGATGTCCGACGGCGCCGGCGCGGTGATGCTGGCCTCGGAATCGGCGATCAAGCAGTACGGCCTGACCCCGCTGGCGCGTTTCGTCAGTTTCTCGGTCGCGGGCGTGCGTCCGGAAGTGATGGGCATCGGTCCGATCGCGGCGATCCCCAAGGCGCTCAAGCAGGCGGGCCTGAACCAGAACCAGCTGGACTGGATCGAGCTCAACGAAGCCTTCGCCGCGCAGGCGCTGGCCGTCATTCGCACCTGCGAACTCGACCCGGCCAAGGTGAATCCGCTGGGCGGCGCCATCGCCCTGGGCCACCCGCTGGGCGCCACCGGTGCGATCCGCACCGCGACCATCGTGCACGGCCTGCGCCGCCGCCAGCAGAAGTACGGCATGGTGACGATGTGCATCGGCACCGGCATGGGCGCCGCGGGCATCTTCGAAGCCCTCTGATTCGTCGCGCTGATTGAAGGACCCCCGGGAGACTGGGGGTCTTTTTTTTGCCGCGGATTTACGCGGATGAACGCGGATAAGGCAAAAGCATTTCAGTGTTTCTGATTTGCCTTTGCTCTATCCGCGTTCATCCGCGTAAATCCGCGGCAAAAACCCCTCTCAGGCCATCCGCGTTCCATTCGGGACCGGGCGTTCCAGGGTGGTGATGACCACGCCCTCTTCGGTGGGGAAGCCGGTGAGCAGGAATTCGGAGCGCACCGGGCCGACCTGCTTGGGCGGGAAGTTGATGACGCCGACGATCTGCCGGCCGACCAGGTCGTCGGCGCTGTAGAGGGTCTTGACCTGCGCACTGGTCTTGCGCACGCCGTGCGGGCCGAAGTCCACCCAGAGTTTCCAGGCCGGCTTGCGCGCCTCGGGGAAATCCTCGACCCGCTGCACCGTGCCGGCGCACAGCATCACCTTCTCGAAGTCGGCCCAGCTGATCAGGGCCATTCCGTTTTCATGCTCGCTCATCGTCTTTCCCGCCAGTCCTTCCAGGCATCACGGGCCTGGTACCACCAATAGCTTAGCTGCGCGCCGGCGAAACCGGCGGGTTTGAGCGCCGACACCAGGCCGTAGTCGGCCATCTCGCGCCAGCGCGGATCGCCGTGCGCGATCGCCGCGGCCAGCAGTTCGCCGGCGAAGGTCGTGGGCGCCACGCCGTGGCCGCCGAAGGCCTGGGCCAGCCAGAGCCCCTCTTCCACCTTGCCCACCTGCGGCATCTGGTGCCGGGCGTAGCTCATCAGGCCCGACCAGGCACGTTCGATGCGCAGGTCGTGCAGCTGCGGGAACACCCGCAGCAGGTCGCGACGCAGCAGGCGGCGCACGGCCTCGGGCGAGCGGTCCAGGACCGAGATTCGCCCGCCCCACAGCAGCCGGGTGTCGGGCAGCGGCCGGTAATAATCGAAGGCGAAGCGGCTGTCGTAGATCGCTGCGCGCGTGCGCAGCACCTCGTCCATGCGCGGGCCCAGCGGCTCGGTGACCATGACGTAGGTGGCGATGGGCATGACGCCGGCGTCCACGTCGCGGCGCAGGCCGGCCAGGTAGCCGCCGCAGGCCAGCACCACGTGGCGGGCGTGCACTTCGCCTTCGGGCGTGCGCACGCGCCAGCCGCCGCCGTCGCGGTCGAGCGCCAGCGCCGGGCTGGCTTCGTGCAGTCGCACGCCCTGGCGCGAGGCCGCGTCGGCGAGCCCGCGGGCATAGGCCAGCGGGTCGAAATGCAGGGCGTTGGCTTCGTAAAGCCCCTCGGTGTAGCGCTCGCTGGCGATGCGGTGGGCCATTTCCCGGCGATCGAGCCACTGCCATTGCACGCCGAAACGCTCCGCCAGAAGGCGTTGGCGCGCACGCATCACCGCCGGGTCGCGGAACCAGTTCGCCCAGATCACGCCGGCGTCGGTGGCGTCGCAGCGGATGTCGTGTTCGCGGATGCGCCGGCGGATCAGCTCGACCGCATCCACGGTGCCCTGGTACAGCGCCTGCGCCCGCTGCGGGCCCAGTTCGGCCAGCAGCTCGGCTTCGCCGCGGGAAAAACCGCCGAAGACGAAGCCGCCGTTGCGGCCCGATGCGCCGTGGCCGATTTCGCGGGCCTCGAGAAGCAGCACGTCCTGGTTGCCACGTTCGGCCAGGCCCAGCGCCGTGTTCAGGCCGGCGAAACCGCCGCCGACAACGCAGGTATGGACCTCATGCCGGCCGGCCAGCGGGGCACGGGCCGGCGGCGCCGGCGAACGGGCGCGATAGAAACTGTCGGCGTGCATGCGGCGCGCGGCCGGGTATCAGCGCGCCAGCGCGGCGCGCATGTACTCGCGCGCCGGCTCGGCCAGGTCCTCGTGGTCGAGCGCGAACTCGATCGTGGCCTCGACCAGGCCGATGCGGCTGCCGCAGTCGAAGCGACGGCCCTGGAAGCGATAGGCCAGCGCGCGCTTGTTGGCCATCAGCGCGGCAATGGCGTCGGTGAGCTGGATTTCGCCGCCGGCGCCGGGCGCGGTCTTGCGCAGCAGGTCGAAGATGCTGCCGTCGAGCACGTAGCGCCCGACCACGGCCAGCGTGCTGGGCGCGTCCTCGGGGTGCGGCTTTTCGACCAGGGCTTCGATCTCGCCGAAACGCCCGGAAAAGTCGCGGGTGGCGACGATGCCGTAGCTGCCGGTCTGTTCCCGCGGCACGTCCTGCACCGCGATCACACTGGCGTCCTCGGCCTGCGCCAGGTCGGCCATCTGCTTGAGCGCGCCGGGGCCCTTGTTCCAGATCAGGTCGTCGGGCAGCAGCACGGCGAAGGGCTCGTTGCCGATCACCGGCTCGGCGCACAGCACCGCGTGGCCCAGGCCCAAAGCTTCGGCCTGGGTAACGAAAACGGCGCGCACGTGGCGCGGCAGCACGTCGCGGATAAGCGACAGCAGCTCGGACTTGCCCTTCTTCTCGAGCTTGTGCTCAAGCTCGTAGGCCTTGTCGAAATAATCGGCCACCGCGTGTTTGTAGCGGTTGGTCACGAACACCAGGGTGTCGCAGCCGG
>NZ_CAXBJS010000146.1:0-6812 GCF_963976025.1 uncultured Arenimonas sp. | reverse complement strand
GATGGCGGCCGGCCACAGGCCCAGCAGGGGCTGCAAGCCGCCGGCATCCCGCAGCCAGGCGCCTTGCGGCGATGCCAGCTGCGCAAGCCGGTCGAACAGGTTTTCCGGCAGGTCGTAGACATCCACCGGCAGCACCAGCAGCCAGGGCGTACGGCAGGCGGTGGCCAGCGCTTCCAGGCCGGCCAGCGGGCCCGGCTGCCCGGGGCGGAGGTCCTGCACGCAGGTGAATTCGCGTTTGACCCAGCGCGGATCGGGCGTTCGTACGCTGGCGAGCCGTTGGCCGAAGGCCATGTTCCCGAGTTCCTCCAGCAGGGCGTCGAGCGCCGGCTTGCCCCTGCGCGGCAGCCAGGCCTTGTCCCGACCACCGACGCGTTCGCCGCGTCCTCCGGCCAGCAGGCCCAGGGTGACGTCGGCGCCTGCGATCACTTCCCGCGCTTGACGTGCCGCATCAGGCGGCGCTTGGCCTTGATCTGCCGGTCGCTGAGCGGGTTCTTCTTGCCCTCGTAGGGGTTTTCGCCTTCCTTGAAGATGAAACGAACCGGCGTGCCGACCAGCTTGAAGCGCTTGCGGAAGAAGTTTTCCAGATAACGCCGGTAGCTTTCGCTGAGCACGCGCAGGCGGGTGCCGTGCACGATGAAGGTCGGCGGGTTGGCGCCACCCGGGTGGCAATAGCGCAGCTTCGAGACGTGCCCGCGCACGGCCGGCGGCGGGAAGCTCTGGTAGGCGATTTCCAGCGCCTTGGTGACTTCCGAGGTGCTGAATTCCCTGGTCGCCGAGGCGTGCGCACGGTGGATGGCGCGGAAGAGTTCGCGCATGCCGGTGCCGTGCAGCGCCGAAATGGGCAGGCGTTCGGCCCACTCGCAGAACGACAGCTTGCGCACCAGCATGCCTTCGGTCTGCTCGCGCTGGTACTTGCTCTGCCCGTCCCACTTGTTGACGGCGATCACCAGCGCCTTGCCGGCCTGCAGGATGAGGCCCAGCACGGTGGCGTCCTGTTCGGTCACGCCTTCGCCGGCGTCGAGCAGCACCACCGCCACCTGGCAGTTTTCGATGGCCTGCAGGGTCTTGAAGACGGAGAACTTTTCGACCGCCTCTTCCACCTTCGAGCGCCGGCGCAGGCCGGCGGTGTCGATCAGGCGGTAGTCGCGGCCGTCGCGGGTCAGGTCCGCCGCGATCGAATCGCGGGTGGTGCCGGGCACGTCGGAGGCGATCATGCGCTCCTCGCCCAGCAGGCGGTTCACCAGCGTCGACTTGCCGACGTTGGGACGGCCCAGGAAGGCGATGCGGATGCGATGCGGGTCGTCGGCCAGCACCGCGGCGTCGCCGTCTTCGGGCAGCTCCGGGATGACCTGTTCAAGCAGTTCGGGCACGCCGCGCTGGTGGGCCGCGGCCACCGGGATGACCTTCTCGACGCCGTAGCGTGCGAATTCGGCCAGCACCGGCGACAGCTCCAGGCCGTCGACCTTGTTGATGACCAGGAAAAAACGGCGGCCGGTCTTGCGCAGCCAGGCCAGGATGGCGTCGTCGACGGCCGAGGGGCCTTCGCGGCCATCGACCACGAACAGCACCAGGTCGGCTTCTTCCACGGCGGCGCGGGCCTGGCGTGCGGTGGCGCCGGCCAGGCCTTCTTCGTCGCCCGAAAGGCCGCCGGTGTCGCACAGGCCGAAGGGCCGGTCTTCGACCAGCCGGCAAAATCCATAGTGGCGATCCCGGGTGACCCCGGGTTCGTCGTGCACGAGCGCGTCACGGCTGCGCGTCAACGCATTGAACAGCGTTGACTTGCCGACGTTGGGACGGCCCACGAGAGCAACCAATGGCAACACGCGGAACTCTCCCGTGGATTACGTCGCGCGGCTTCTTATTGAGCCGGCGACGGGTAAGCGGACAGGCGACCCTCGGCGTCCAGCACGATCAGCGTGCCGGTCGGGGTGACCTGGGGGGTGCCGCGGATCGGCGCCTTGCCGGCGCGGTCGCGGCCAACGATGACGCCGTCGTCGCTGCGCAGCCAGTGCACGTACCCGTCGAGGTCACCCACCACCAGGTAGCTGCCCTGGATGGCCGGCGTGGTCAGCCAGCGGCGGGCCAGGGCTTCCTGGCGCCACAGGGCCGAACCGGTGTTGCGGTCCAGCGCCCAGACGGTGCCGGCGGGGTCGGACAGCACCACGCGGTCGCCCAGCAGGGCCAGGCCGGAATAACCGCCGGTGTCGCGGTTCCACAGCGGGCGGCCGTTCTGGGTCGAGATGGCCATGGTCTGGCCGGCGTAGCTGGTGGCGTAAAGCTCGGAGAAGCCCAGGGCAAGTTCGCCGTCGACGTCGGCCATGCGGTCGAGGTCGTTGCGGCCTTCGGATTCGGCGATCAGCTGGGTCCAGGCGACCAGGCCGTCGTTGATGCGCAGGGCGACGACGGTGCCGTCGTCGTAGCCCAGGTAGGCCAGCTGGCCGTCGCTGACCGGCGCGCCGTTGCCACGCACGCTGAGCGCAGGGATGCCGCGGTCGAACACCCACTTGCGGGTGCCGTCGGCCGGGTCCAGGCCAAAGGTGCGGCCGTCGTTGCTGCGCACGATGATGCGGTCGGGGGTGATCAGCGGCGCGGCGATCACCTCGGAGGTGACCTTGGTGCGCCAGCGCTCGGCGCCGGTTTCGGCGTCCAGGGCGACCACTTCGCCGTTGCGGCCACCGGCCACGACCATGCCGTTGCCCGCGGCCGGACCGCCGCTGAGGCCACCGTCGATGGACTTGCGGCGCCAGAAGAACAGGCGGCTGCCTTCCTTGCGGGTCGGCGCGACTTCCGAATCCCAGAGCACGTCGCCGCTGTTGGCGTTGATCGCCAGCACGCGGCCTTCGTCGTTGGACACGTACAGGCGGTCGCCTTCGATGGCGGGGCGCTGGCGCAGGCCCAGGCTGGCGTTTTCATCGCCAAGCTTGCGCGACCAGGCCTTGTTGACGGCGATCGGGCTGGCGATCTCGACCAGTTCGGCCGGATCGGTGGCCTTGTTCTTGTCGTCGCCGAACCAGCCCTTGAGGGTGGTGCAGCCCGTGGTGGACGCCAGCAGTGCGGCGATGATCAGGGTACGACGCAGCATGCGCTCAGGCCTCCGGGGAATCGGGCAGGCGGCCGCCGGCCGCGGTGAACTTCATTTCGACGATGCCGCGGGTCGGCGACGCCAGGTCAAGCGCGGCCAGGGACTGTTCGTAGGCCTCGCGGGCCTTTTCACGGTTGCCAAGCGCCAGCTCGGCGTCGCCGCGCAGCTCGCCGGCCACGCCGGGGTAGCTGGGCAGCGGATTCGCGTCGAGGCGCTTGATGACGTCTTCGTGCCTGCCCAGGCCGGCCAGCAGGCGCATCGCGCGCAGCTGCACCAGCTCGGCCAGGGCCGGGTCGAGGTGTTCGGGCGACACCGCGTCGAGCTTGGCCAGGGCTTCTTCGGCCTTGTCCTCGGCCTGCAGGCGCTGCGCTTCATTGAGCGCGACCAGGGCAACGTAGGGCGTTTCCGGGTGGTTCTGGACCAGGGCCTGGGCGTGGGCCAGGGCCTTGTCGGTCTGCTCGCCTTCGGCGGCGCGGCTGTAGGCCAGGAACTCGGCCGCGGCCTCGACCTTGCGCACTTCGCCCTGGTTCTGCCACCACTGCCAGCCACCCAGGGCCGCCAGGCCCAGGGCAACGCCGGTGATCAGGGAAGAGCCGTTGTTCTTGAGCCAGGCGCGAACGCGTTCGCCCTGTTCGTATTCGTCAATCTGGTCCATGGATCACTTCTTCTGGCCCGCGCGCGGACGGCGCGGGCAGTGGGTCGGGTGGCCGGGGCGCCGGTGGATTACCGGGCAGGCTCGGGTTCGCCGCCAGAGGATACCGTAAAGCGGGCGACGTTCGCCGCGCGGAAGGGTTCGAGGTTCACCGGGCGGCCATCGTGCAGCACTTCCACGGCGGCGGCGTTGCCCAGCGTGATGTAGCCCACTTCCCCGTCGGCGTAACGGCGTTCGGCGCCGGCGTCGAGCAGTGCGCGCTCGAGCCGGCGACCCTGCGGGTCGTTCACTTCCAGCCAGCTCTGGCCGCTGAAACGAAGCACCAGACCGTCCTGGCCGGCAACGGCGGCGGGAACTTCGGGCGTCGGGGCCTTGTTCGGGACCGGGGCCATGGAGGCCATCACCGGTTCCGGACTGGCCGGCTCGACGGAGGGGGCTGGCAGGGCGACGGTGCCGGCGGGATCCTGGGCGGACCCAAGCGCGGGCAGCACGGAAGCATCGGGTTCAAGCGTGAGCGAAAGCGGTCGGTCGGCGTTCTGGTAGTGCCGGGCCACCAGCACCACGGGCACCACCAGCACGGCGGTCATCACCAGGTACACGACGTTGCGCAGGGACTTGTCCAGGGTGCGACGCAGGCGCGAGCGCGAGGTCATCGGCACCAGGGCCGGCGTCGGGGCCGGCGCGACCACGGGCTGCAGCAGTTCCTGCGGCAGGTCGAGCAGGCGCAGGTAGCTGCCCAGGTAGCTGCGCACGTAGATCGGCGCGCCCAGGCGCTGCCAGTCCTCGCGCTCCATGGCCTCGATGATGGCCACCGGCAGGCGCAGCTGCTGGCCCGCCTGCTCCTGGCTCAGGCCGCATTTTTCACGGGCCGCGCGCAGGCGCTGGCCAATGGGATCTTCGAACAAACCTTCCTGCCGGCCTTCGGTACTCATGACTGCGGAGAATCCTCCCTGGCGGTTGGCGTGTAATCGGGAAAGCCCTGCCGCAGACGGGTGCGGTAGCGCTCGGCGGCGGCGCGGTCGCCGGCGCCTTCTTCGATGGCGATGGCAAGCTCGAGCAGCTCGGCGCCGACTTCGGCCACCGCCTCGCGGCGCTGGAAGAAGGCACGGGCGCCCATGAAATTACCCTGCCGGTATTGCAGGCGTGCCATCTGTTCAAGCAGGGCGGCGTTCTTGGGCTCAAGATCCAGGCCCTTGCGCAGGGCGATCTCGGCCCGGTCAAGCCGGCCACCCAGCACGGAGCAGCGGCCGGCGTTGTAATACGCCTGCGCCTTGGCTTCGTAGAAAGGGTCGAGCGCCGCGCGCGCGAACATCGCGTCGGCTTCGTCGTACTGCTGTTGTTCGCACAGCCAGGCGCCGTAGGCATTGAGCACGTGGCCGGAATCGGGCGCCAGCTTGGCGGCGCGGGCGAAGTGTTCGCCGGCGCGGGTCTTGTCGTCCAGAGCCTGGCGGATCATGCCCAACACCACCTGGACATCGGCCGAATCCGGGTCGTTGCGCATGGCGCGCTGGGCGCGGTCCAGGGCGACGTCGTACTTGCCGGCCGCCAGGTAGTTCTGCGCCAGCTGCAGGTTGGCCATGCCCTTGTTGCTCATCTCCGGCTGGGCCTTGGTGGCGCGCGTGGCACCACCGGTGCCGGCACAGCCTGCCAGGGCCAGCGCCAGTGCGCCGGCGAAGAGGAACGGGAACGACTTACGCTGCATCGGAAACCCCCTGTTGTTCGAGCTTGCGCTTGAATTCCGACTGGCGGCGCGTGCGGTCCATGACCTGGCCCTTGAGCTGGCCACAGGCCGCATCGATGTCGTCGCCGCGGGTACGCCGGACCATGGCGAGCACGCCGGCGTCGAGCAGGATCTTCTGGAAAGCGCGGATTTCCGTTTCGCCGCTGCGCTCGAAGCGCGTGCCGGGGAAGGGGTTGAACGGGATCAGGTTGACCTTGCCCGCGTCCGCGTACTGCATCTTGTTGGAAAACGACTTCATCAGCTTCGCCAGTTCGCGGGCGGTGGCCGGGGAATCGTTGACGCCCTTCATCAGGGTGTATTCGAAGGTGATCGAGTCGCCCTTCTTCTTGCGCTGCAGGTAGCGCACGCAGGCGTCCATCAGCTCGGCCACGGGGTACTTCTTGTTGAGCGGAATGAGCTCGGTGCGAAGTTCATCGTTGGGCGCGTGCAGCGACACGGCCAGGGCCACGTCGGACTCGACGGCCAGGCGGTCGATCATCGGCACCAGGCCCGAGGTGGACAGGGTGACGCGTTTGTTGGCCAGGCCGAAACCGAGGTCGTCGCGCATGATGCTCATGGCGCGCACGACGTTGTCGAAGTTCAGCAGCGGCTCGCCCATTCCCATCATCACCACGTTGGTGAGCTTGCGGTTGAGATGGGTCTTGTTGCCCAGGTGTTTGGACGCGACCCAGACCTGGCCGATGATTTCGGCGGTACTGAGGTTGCGGTTGAAGCCCTGGGTGGCGGTGGAACAGAACTGGCAGTTCAGGCCGCAGCCGACCTGGCTGGACACGCACAGCGTGCCGCGGCCCTTGTCGGGGATGAACACCGCCTCGATGGCGTTGCCGGCGTCCATGCCCAGCAGCCACTTGTGGGTACCGTCCGCCGACGGCTTGTCGAAAAGCACGTTCGGCGGGCGGATTTCAGCGACCGCCTCGAGCTTGGCGCGAAGCACCTTGCCCACGTCGGTCATCTGTTCGAAGTCGGTGACGTGCTGGTGGTAGATCCACTTCATCACCTGGTGGGCGCGGAAGCGCTTCTCGCCGAGGATGTCGGCGAAGAAGTGCTCCATGCCCTCGCGATCGAGGTCGAGCAGGTTGGTCTTGGCGGCGGCCTCGGTCACGGCATCAATCAACGCGGGCAGAGCTCGGTGGCGCTGAAGAAGTACGCGGTTTCGATCGCGGCGTTCTCCAGGCTGTCGGAACCGTGCACGGCATTGGCGTCGATGGTTTCGGCGAAGTCGGCGCGGATGGTGCCCGGCGCGGCTTCCTTCGGATTGGTGGCGCCCATCAGGTCGCGGTTCTTGGCGACGGCGTTGTCACCTTCGAGCACCTGGATCATCACCGGACCCGAGGTCA
>NZ_CAXBJS010000145.1:0-6873 GCF_963976025.1 uncultured Arenimonas sp. | reverse complement strand
GTCGTCGCCGACATTGGCCAGCATGTCGCGGCGCAGTCTGGCCTCGCTGGCCTGGGTGAGGCTTTCGCGGCTGGCGATGTCGATCAGCGAGCCCTGCAGCAGCTGCTTGCCGTCCTGGGACACGTAGATGATGCGGGCGCCCAGGGCCACTTCCAGGAAGCCGGGGATCGGCGAAGGCGCGATGGCGTCCACCTTCATGCCCGGGGCCAGCGCCTGCAGCGCGGCCTGGATGCGTTCACGGGTGGCTTCGTCGGCGGTGGCCGGGGCCGCGGCTTTGGCGGCAGCCTTGCCGTCGGCGGTGGCCGGGGTTTCGGCGGCGCAGGCGGCCAGGGAGACCGAAAAGGCCAGGGCGAGCAGGGTCGGACGGATCATTCGGAAGGTTTCCTTGCGGCGTTGCGGGTCCGACCGCCGAAGGGCCGGAAAGTTCAGCGATTCTCGCACAGGCGCGGGCCGGTTCAGGCGCGCGGGTGGTGCTGCTGGTGCAGGCGCTTGAGGCCTTCACGCGCGACCAGGGTGTAGATCTGGGTGGTCGAGAGCGAACTGTGGCCCAGCAGCATCTGCAGGGTGCGCAGGTCGGCGCCGTGGTTGAGCAGGTGGGTGGCGAAGCTGTGGCGCAGCCCGTGCGGGCTGACCCGCGCCGGGTCGATGCCCGACACCACCGCGAGGCGTTTGACCACGTTCCAGAACTGCTGGCGGCTGAGCGCCTCGCCGCCCCGGCCCAGGAACAGCGGCGCCGTCGCCCGGCCGCCGGCCAGGGCCTGGCGGGCCTGGTCGAGGTAGAGCTGAAGCCAGTGCTGGGCTTCTTCGCCCAGCGGCACCAGCCGGTCCTTGCCGCCCTTGCCGGTGACCCGCAGCACGCCCTGGCGCAGGTTCACGGCCATCGCGGGCAGGTTCACCAGCTCGCTCACGCGCAGGCCGGTGGCGTACATCAGCTCGACCATGGCGCGATCGCGCAGGCCGGCCGGCGTACCGGTGTCGGGCGCCTGGATCAGGGCTTCGACTTCGCTCTCGGACAGGGCCTTGGGCAGGCTGCGGCGCAGCTTGGGCGGGTCGAGCCGGGCGGTGGGGTCTTCGTCGCGCAGGCCCAGCCGCGCCTGCTGGGCGAAGTAGGCCCGCAGCGCCGACAGCAGCCGGGCATTGCTGCGCGCGGCGTAACCGGCGGTGGTGCGCCAGGCCAGGTAATCGAACAGGCCCTGCCGGTCGACCGCGCCCAGGCTCTGGCCACGCGCGGCCAGCCAGCGGGCCAGGCCTTCCAGGTCGCGCCGGTAGCTGTCCAGGGTCAGCCGCGCCAGGCCACTTTCCGCCCAGGCCCGGTCCAGGAAACCGGTGATCGCGCGCTGGTCGGCCTCCGAAGCCGGCGGCAGGGTCTGGGCGCGGGCGCGTCGGTCGGCGGGGGAACTTGCAGGCATGCGGGCAGCTTAGCGGTCGCCACCGGCCCCGGCTATGCTGTTGCGATGCCTGCAAACCCCTCCCCTTCGAGCGCCGCCAGCGGCCGCCCGGCCCACCTGGGCTGGCGCCTGTTCGCCCTGGTTTACGACTTCTTCCCGGCGCTGGCGCTGTGGTTCGCCACCAGCGCGCTGGTGCTGCTGGTCCGCGGCGGCGAGCCGGTGGAACCGGGCAGCCTGTTTTCCTGGCTCGAGCTGGTGCTGCTGTGGGCGGTGACCGGTTTTTACGCGGTGTATTCCTGGCACCGCGGCGGCCAGACCCTGGGCATGCGGCCCTGGCGGCTGAAGGTGCTGCAGGCCGACGGCCGGCGCCCGCCGCTGCGCGCGCTGCTTGTCCGGTATGCGGTGGCCACGCTGTCGCTGGCGGCCGGTGGCCTGGGCCTGCTGTGGTGCCTTGTTGATCGCGACCGCCGCGGCTGGCACGACCTGGCCAGCGGCACGGTGCTGGTGCGCCTGGACGCCCCGCCGCGCTGAAAGCGCCCGACCCTACTCGCGCCGCGCGAACAGGCCCCAGCACACCGCCAGCAGCCCCAGCGGCGGCAGCAGGTAGGCCAGGCGCGCATCGAAGCGGTAGACGTCGGAAAGGCTGACCACCAGCCGCTGCGCCAGCAGGTAGGCGATGCCGATGACGATGGCGATGAACAGGCGCTTGCCGAAACCACCCGAACGCAGCGAACCGAAGGCGAAGGGCAGCGCCGACAGGCACAGCACCACCACGTTGAGCGGATAGAACCAGCGCGCCCAGTAGGCGTTTTCGAAGGCCTTGGCGTCCAGTCCGTTGCGTTCGAGGTAGCTGATGTTGCGCTGCAGTTCGGCGCTGGACAGGTAACGCGGCCGCGCCACCGCCGACGACACCACTTCGTCGCCCAGGGCCGTGGTCCAGGCCTGGGAGGCGTGGGTTTCGACCTCGACGGAACGTTCGCCGAAGCGGCTGCGCCGCACGTCCTTCAGGCGCCACTGGCCGTCGCGGTGTTCGGCCGATTGCGCCTGCGCCAGTGACAGCAGGCGGCCGCCGTCGTCGAATTCGTAAAGGCGCACGCCCTGCAGTTCGGTCCAGGACTCGCCGTCGGCTTCGCGGCGCTGGCCATCGCGGGCATTGAGGAACAGGTTGCCCTCGCGCGCCCACAGGCCCGACACCCGCGCCATCACCACGTCGCCGGCCTTGGCCGAATTCACCACCAGCTGCGCCTGCTGTTCGCCCGCGGGCGCCGCCGTTTCGGCGTTGACCACCATCAGCAGGGCCAGCAGGCCGCTCGAACCCAGCGCCCCCAGACCGATGCGCAGGCGCGACAGGCCGACCGCGCGCATGGCGGTCAGCTCCGAACGCGCCGCCAGGCCGCCCAGGCCCAGCACGGTGCCGATAAGCGCCGTGGTGGGGAACAGTTCGTAGGCGCGCCGCGGCAGGGTGTAGAGCGTGTACAGGAAGGCGTGGCTGAGCGTGTAACCGCCCTCGCCCACTTCGTCGAGCTCGTTGACCATGGCGGTGAGCAGGTCGAAGCCCAGCAGCACCGCCCAGGTCGCCAGCGTGGCCAGCAGCACGCTGCGCGCCAGGTAGGCGTCGATGCGGCCCGGACGCCGGAACATCATGCCGGCACCCGCCGGCGCGGCAGGCGCCCGTCGGTGGCGTACAGCCAGATGGCCAGTGCGGCCATCGGCAGCAGCAGCCACCACAGGCCCAGCCAGGCCGGCAGGGTGCCGACCGCCAGCCAGCCCTTGCCCAGCACCAGCAGGATCATCGCGTTGATGTAGATAAGCAGCGCCGCCAGCATGCGCCCGTAGCGCGCCTGGCGCGGTTCACCGCGGCCCAGCGGCATGGCCAGCACGCCCAGCACCAGGGCCATCAGCGGCGTTGCGAAACGCCAGTGCAGCTCGGCCCGCGCCGTGGCGCCGGTGGCCGGCCAAAGCGCCAGGGTCGGCACGGCGTCGAGCTTGTCGGCCTCGACTTCGGGCTCGCGGTCGGGCACCTGCAGTTCGTTTTCGGCGAATCGCATCATGCGGAAGTCGCGCGCGGCGGGGTCGCCTTCGACCCGGAAGCCATCGCGCAGCAGCAGGTAGCGGCCGCGTTCGCCTTCCAGGATGAGTTCGCCTTCACGGGCGGTGATGACGTCCAGGCGGCCTTCGCGTTCGGACTGCACGAACATGCGGCCAAAGCGCGAGCCCGCGGTGTCTATCTCGCCGACGTAGAGGATGCCGGCGCGGCCGGGCAGTTCGATGAAGCGCCCGGCCTCGAGCCCGGCGACCAGGAAGGAGCGGTTGGCGTCCTCGACCATGCGCTGGGCCAGGCGCGCGCCCGCCGGCGCGGCCCAGAGCGAGGCAAAGCCGATGACCAGCGCCACCGGCAGGGTGACCGCCAGCAGCGGCCGCCAGAGCTGGCGCGGCCCCAGGCCCACCGAGCACAGCACGGCCATCTCGCTGTCGCCGTAAAGACGGCCGATGGCCAGCAGCAGGCCCACGAACAGGGCCAGCGGCAGCAGCAGCGGCAGCACCTGGATCGAGCGCAGGCCCAGCTGCGACAGCAGCAGGCCGGCCGGCACCTTGCCGCGGGCGATTTCGCTCATCAGGTCCACCAGCAGCCCGCCCAGGCCCACCAGCAGCAGCACCACGGCAACGGCGGCCACGCTTTGGGCAAATTGGCGCAGCAGGTATCGCTCGATGAGCAGCATTCAGTGGCGCCGGGATGGGAGGGGGGTGGGCTTGCTAGAATCGGAGTTTGTGAATTGTAACGGTGACTTGACCATGAGCCTCGAATTTCGCCTGAACCGCCCCGAACCCACCAGCGCCGACGTTGATTGCGTCGTGGTGGGCCTGTTTGCCGACGGCAGCCTGTCGGCGGCGGGCAAGGCCATCGACAAGGCGGCCGGTGGCCGGCTTTCGACCCTGGCCAAGCGCGGCGACCTGTCCGGCAAGACCGGCCGCACCGCCATCCTGCACGACCTGGACGGCGTGAAGGCGCCGCGCGTGCTGGTGGTGGGCCTGGGCGAAGCCGGCAAGTTCGGCGCCCCGCAGTTCCAGAAGGCCGTCACCGACGCCGTGCGCGCCCTGCGCACCGGCCCGGCACGCAGCGCCCTGCTGACCCTGCCCGAACTGGCCGTGGCCGGCCGCGACGCCGCCTGGGCGGTGCGCCAGGCCGTGGTGTCGGCCGACCACGCCGCCTACGTCTACACCGCCACCCGCACCGTGAAGAACGGCGACGACGGCCTTAAGTCGGTCGAAGTGTCCGGCGACCCGGCGCAGCAGGGCGACTTCGAACGCGGCCAGGCCATCGCCGCCGGCGTGGCCCTGGCCCGCGAGCTGGGCAACCTGCCGCCGAACATCTGCAATCCCGGCTACCTGGCCGACACCGCCCACCGCATCGCCAAGGACCATGACGGCGTGACCGCCGAGATCCTCGAGCGCGCCGACATGGAAAAGCTGGGCATGGGCTCGCTGCTGGCGGTCGCCCGCGGTTCGGCCAACCCGCCGCGCATGGTGGTGCTGCGCTACAACGGCGCCGGCGACGCCAAGCCCTACGCCCTGGTCGGCAAGGGCATCACCTTCGACTCGGGCGGCATCAACCTGAAGGTCCAGGGTGGCATCGAGGAAATGAAGTTCGACATGTGCGGTGCCGCCAGCGTCTTCGGCACCTTCCTGTCGGTGGCGAAGATGAAGCTGCCGCTGAACCTGGTGATGGTGGTGCCGGCGGTGGAAAACATGGTGGACGCCGATTCCTACCGCCCCAGCGACGTCATCACGTCCATGTCCGGCAAGACCATCGAGGTCGGCAACACCGACGCCGAGGGCCGCCTGATCCTTTGCGACGCCCTGACCTACGTGCAGCGCTACGAGCCGCAGGCCATCGTCGACGTCGCCACGCTCACCGGCGCCTGCGTCATTGCCCTGGGCAAACACGCCGCCGGCCTGATGAGCAAGCACGACGACCTGGCCGACGAACTGCTGGCCGCCGGCGAAAACGTGCATGACCGTGCCTGGCGCCTGCCGCTGTGGGACGACTACCAGAGCCAGCTTGAGTCCGGCTTCGCCGACGTCTACAACATCGGCGGCAAGGCCGCGGGCACGATCACCGCCGGCTGCTTCCTGTCGCGTTTCACCGAAGGCCAGCGCTGGGCGCACATCGACATCGCCGGTGTGTCCAACACCGAAGGCCGCAAGGGCCTGGCCACCGGTCGTCCGGTCGGCCTGCTGTCGCAGTGGCTGGTGGACCGGGCCGGCTGACATGGCGCGCGCCGATTTTTACCTGATCGGCAAGCCGCGCTTCCGCGAGCAGCCGCTGCTGCTGGTGTGCGAACTGGCCCGCAAGGCCGTGCACGCCGGCCAGCCGCTGCTGGTGCTGGCGGCCTCGGCGCAGCAGGCCGAGGCGCTGGACGACCTGATGTGGTCGTTCGACCCCGACGAATTCCTGCCGCACCAGATCGCCGGCATGGACGAGGACGAAGACGAAGTGGAGGTGCTTATCGCCCCGCCCGAACAATCGCCGGCGCTGCGCCCGCTGGTTCTCAATCTTCGCGACGCGCCGGTGCCCGCCGGCTTCGAGCGCGTGCTTGAAGTCGTGCCCGCCGACCCCTCGGCCCGCGCGCCCCTGCGCGAACGCTGGAAGCACTACCAGGCGCTTGGGGTCGAACTGAACAAGTTCGACATGTGAAGGGTTTTTGCCGCGGATTTACGCGGATGAACGCGGATAAGGCAAAAGCGGTTTTTGCCACGGATGAACACGGAAACACACGGATAAGAGCAGAGCTTCTTGCTTGGTTTTGCTCTATCCGCTTTTATCCGTGTCCATCCGTGTTCATCCGTGGCCAAAAAATGCTCTATCCGCGTTCATCCGCCTAAATCCGCGGCCAAGAACTCAGCCTCGAGAAGCCAGAACGGCCTCCACGGCGTCGGCGTCCTTGGGTACGCCGTCGGTCAGGACTTCGTGGCCGGTCTTGGTGATGGCGACGTCGTCTTCGATGCGGATGCCGATGCCCTGGTATTTCGCGGGCACGCCCTTGCTGCCGGGCGGGATGTACAGGCCCGGTTCGATGGTGAAGACCATGCCCGGCTCGAGTTCGCGGAACTCGCCGGCGACCTTGTATTCACCAACGTCGTGCACGTCCAGGCCGATCCAGTGGCCGGTCTTGTGCATGTAGAAGCGCCGGTAGGCGCCCGACTGCAGCGCGGCCTTCAGGCTGCCCTTGATCAGGCCCAGCGACAGCAGGCCTTCGGTCAGCACTTCCACGGCCGCCTCGTGGCCCAGTATCCAGGGCCGGCCCGGCGCGGCCTGTTCCATGGCCGCGTGCTGCGCGGCCAGCACGATGTCGTAGAGCGCGCGCTGTTCCTTTGAATAGCGCCCGTTCACCGGCCAGGTGCGGGTGATGTCGGAGGCGTAGCCGGCGTATTCGGCGCCGGCATCGCACAGCAGCAGGTCGCCGTCGGCCAGCGGCGCCTTGTT
>NZ_CAXBJS010000144.1:0-6893 GCF_963976025.1 uncultured Arenimonas sp. | reverse complement strand
ACGAATTCGAGTCGCGCTTCTGGTCGGGCGTCGACCTGACCCAGCTCTACCGCAGCGCCACCGACCGCAACCGGGTGGTGTCGGGCCTGGAAGCCATCTTCGAGGCCGGTTTCCGCGAATTCGCCCGCCTGCGCCAGAAGAAGGGCCTGGACGGCCGCACCCAGCTCGAAGGCGCCCAGCGCGCCATGCGCGCCACGTTTGCCCGCGAAGTCGACCGCCTGGAACACAACCTCGAATTGCTGGCCAACATCGGCTCCACCGCGCCCTACGTGGGCCTTGTCGGTACGGTGTTCGGCATCATGGTGACCATGCACGGCCTGTCCACCGAGCAAAGCGCCTCCATCGCCGCCGTGGCCCCGGGTATTTCCGAGGCGCTGTTCGCCACCGCCATCGGCCTGTTCGTGGCCATCCCGGCGGTCTGGGCCTACAACCGCTTCGCCACGCGCGTCGAACGCCTGAGCGTGCGCTACGAATCCTTCGCCGAGGAATTTTCCTCGATCCTGCAGCGACAGACCCATATCGAGGAATAAGCGGGCAACCCCGTTTTCCCCGGTCCCACGTTAGGTACTGACGCATGTCCGCCACCATCACCCGCCGCCACAAGCGCAAGCTCAAGGCCGACATCAACGTCGTGCCCTACATCGACGTCATGCTGGTGCTGCTGATCATCTTCATGGTCACCGCGCCGCTGCTCAGCCTGGGCGTGGACGTGGAGCTGCCGCAGGCGCAGGCCAAGCCGATCGAACAGCAGAAGGAACCGGTGGTGGTCACCGTCGATGCCACCGGCGCCTATTCGCTGAAGCTTGAATCCGCCGATGCCGAACCGATCGATGCCGCCACGCTGCAGGCCAAGCTGCGCGCCTTCGTGGCCCAGAATCCCGACGTGCCGGTGTTCGTCGCCGGTGCCCGCGACGCCGAATACGCCCTGGTCTTCGACACCATGGTGCTGCTGCAGCAGGCCGGCGTGCCACGCGTGGGCCTGATGGGCCAGCCGCCGGAACGTGATGCACGCTGAAGCCATGCCCCTTCGCGACCCCCGGGAGGAAAGCCTGGGCGGGCCGCTTTTGATGGCCCTGGCCCTGCACCTGGGCGTGGCCCTGCTGCTGCTGGTCGGCGGCTGGCTGCAGCGCCCGCCGGAAGTGGTGTCGGTGGCCGGCCCGGTGCTCGACGCCACGCTCATCATTTCAACGGCCGACATCAGCGCCGCCGAACAGACCGCCGAAACCGCGCCCAAGCCGGCCCCCCGCGCCGAGCTGGAAATGGCGCCGCCGCCGCAGCCGATCCCGGTGCCGCGCCCGCAGGACGCCCCGATCGAAACCCAGCCGGCGCCGCAGGCCCCGATTCCCAAGCCCGACACCCGCGAACAGGAAGCCGTTGCGCGGCTGGCACTGGAGCAGGAACAGGCCCGCGAGCGCGAGGAACAGGAAGCCCGCCGCCGCCAGGAGCAGATCGACCTGACCGAACGCCAGCGCCAGGAAGAGGTCGAGGAGCGCCAGCGCCAGCGCCGCCAGCAGCTCGAAGCCCTCCGCGCCGAGCGCGAGGCCGCCGAGCGCCGCACCCGCCTGGAAGAACAGCGCCTGCGCCAGCTGGCCGACCGCGAGGCCCCGCCGACCCCGCAGCCGCGCCCGACACCGGCGCCGGCCCAGGCCAGCGGTGGCAACAACGGCACCGATACCGACCTCAAGGCCCGCTACGCGCTGGCCATGCTGCAGACCGCGCAGCAGAACTGGAACCGCGTCCTGGCGCCCGAACGCACCCGCTGTCAGGTGCGCTTCACCCAAATACCCGGCGGAGAGGTTATTGATGTGGCCTTCCTGAGCTGTCCTTTCGACGCCCAGGGCCGGGAATCGGTGGAGCGCGCCCTGCGCCGTTCGCCGATGCCCTATGAAGAGTTCAAACCCGTGTTCGAGCGACAAGTCACCCTGACGTTCTGCTACCCCGAAGAGGCCTGCCGATGATGCGTTTCCTTACTTTCCTGGCGCTCGCGCTGTTGCTTCCCTTCGGCCAGGCCCGGGCCCAGGGCCTGGATATCGGCGTGGTCACCGGCAACGAAGCCGCCCTGCCGATCGCCGTCGTGCCGATGCCCTACCTGGGCACCTCGGTGGCGCCCGACACCGACATCGCCGCCGTCATCCGCGCCGACCTCAACCGCTCGGGGCAGTTCCGCGCCCTGGCCGAGCAGGACGTGATCGAAAAGCCGCTGCGTGGCTCCGAGATCAAGTTCCCCACCTGGCGCGTGCTGCGCCAGGACTTCGTGGTGGTCGGCCGCGTGCTCGACAACCCCGACGGCGGCTACCGCGTCGAATACGAACTGTGGGACGTGGCCAAGCAGGAGCGCCTGCTGGGCCTGGCCGTCGGCGGCCGCGCCCGCGGCATGCGCGACGTCGCGCACCAGATCGCCGACCAGATCTACGAAAAGGTGCTGGGCGTGCGCGGCGCCTTCTGGACCCGCATCGCCTACGTCACCGCCAACGGCGTCGGCCAGAACACCCAGTACTCGCTGATGATCGCCGACTCCGACGGCTTCAATCCGCAGACCGTGGTGCGCTCGCGCGAGCCGCTGCTGTCGGCGGCCTGGAGCCCGGACGGCCGCAAGCTGGCCTACGTCAGCTTCGAGCGCGGCAACTCCACCATCTACATCCAGGAAATCGCCACCGGCGCCCGCGAAGTGGTCGCCAGCTTCAAGGGCATCAACGGCGCGCCTTCGTTCTCGCCCGACGGCAATCGCCTGGCCCTGACCCTCTCGCGTTCGGGCAATCCCGAGATCTACGTGATGGACCTGGCCAGCAAGAACCTGACCCAGGTGACCCGCCACTGGGGCATCGATACCGAGGCCGTGTGGACCCCGGACGGCCAGTCCCTGGTCTTCACCTCCGACCGTGCTGGCAAGCCGCAGCTGTACCAGGTGCCGGCCGGCGGCGGCGACGCCACCCGCCTGAGCTTCCAGGGCGATTCCAATGCCAAGGCCAGTATTTCCTTTGACGGCAAGAAGATAGCTATGGCACAGGGCAGTGGAAACGTTTATCGTATTGCCGTTCTTGACCGCAGCTTCGGCGGGTCCGGGCGCTGGCAGACCCTGTCGCCGGGCAACCTCGACGAGTCTCCCAGTTTTGCCCCCAACGCCAGCATGCTGCTGTACGCCACGAAGGAAGGGTCCCGTGGCGTGCTGTACGCCGTTTCGGCGGACGGTCGGGTGAGGCAGCGTTTGGTTTTGGCCGATGGTGACGTCCGGGAGCCCGCCTGGTCACCGTACCGGCAGAGGTAAGAAAGAGTAGGACGGGCCCTTCCAAAAAATAAGCACCACCACTGCATCCGAGAACCCCAAGAGGCTTTGCCATGAATACCACCACCCGCGTGCTGCTCGCTGCTTCGATCTGTGTTGCCCTCGCCGCCTGCACCAAGAAGGTCAAGGAAGAAGAGACGGCACCGGTCGACACCACCCCGGCCACCACGGCGCCGGTTTCCGACGGTCGTTACACCCCGGCCGACCTGGACTCCGATTCCTGCCTGCGCCAGCGTACCGTTTACTTCGACTTCGACCAGGACACCCTGCGTCCGGAATTCCAGGCCATCATGGCCTGCCACGCCAAGTACCTGAACGACCGCGCCGAAGCCCGCGTCACGCTGGAAGGCAACGCCGACGAGCGCGGTACCCGCGAGTACAACCTGGGTCTCGGCGAGCGCCGCGGCAACGCCGTCTCCGGCGCCCTGCAGGGTGCGGGTGGTTCGGCCGGCCAGATCACCGTGGTTTCCTACGGTGAAGAGCGTCCGACCTGCAACGAGTCGAACGAGTCCTGCTGGCAGCAGAACCGTCGCGTCGAAATCGTCTACACCGCCAAGTAAGTGATGGCACGCCAGCACATTGTTTGCGTGCTGGCCCTGGTGGCCGCCCTCGTGGCGGCCACTTCGGCCACTCCGGCCCAGGCCCAGCGCCTCAGCCTCGCCGAACGCGTCACCCTGCTCGAGAACCAGGCCAATGCGGAAAACCGCAGCGCCGGCCAGGCAAATCTCGAAGCGCAGAACCGCATCACCCAGCTGCAGGCCGAAGTGTCGGGCCTGCGCAACCAGATCGAAACGCTCACGCACGAAATCGAGCAGCTCAAGCAGCGCAACCGCGACCAGTACGTTGACCTCGACAGCCGCCTGCAGCGGCTCGAGGGCGGCGCGCCCGTGGCTGCCACCCCGAATTCCCCGGCCGCAGCCACGCCGGCGGCCCCGGCCGAGGCGGCGCCTGCGCCCGCGCCCGCCACGCCCGCCACGGCCGACAGCGGCCCGGACGCCAGCGTCCCGGCCGACCCGGCCGCCGAAGAAGCCGCCTACCAGGCCGCGCTCGACGCGCTGGTGGAACGTTTCGAAGCCGACCAGTCGGCGCGCCTGTTCCAGGCCTTCATCCGCGACTACCCGGCCAGCGCGCTGGTGCCCAACGCCTGGTACTGGCTGGGCGAAAGTTATTACGTCACCCAGAACTACGACCTGGCGCTGGAAGCCTTCCAGGCCCTGCTGGCCGGTTACCCGGGCTCGCGCAAGGAAGCCGACGCGCTGCTCAAGGTCGGCTATTGCCAGGTCGCGCTGAACCAGCGCGCCGCCGGCGAAGACACCCTGCGTGACGTCTCGGCCCGTTTCCCGGGCTCGGAAGCCGCCGCCAAGGCGGAAAGCCGCCTGCGCACGCTCGCGCTCGAAAACCGCTGATCCCGGCGCGCGCCGGACACCCGTCATGGATACACCGGCCGCCGAACGCCTGCGCCTGACCGAAATCTTCCTGTCCGTGCAGGGCGAAGCGCGCTCGGTGGGCTGGCCGACGGTCTTCGTGCGCCTCACGGGCTGCCCGCTGCGCTGCCAGTACTGCGACACCGCCTACGCCTTCCACGGCGGCGAGTGGTGGGAAATCGAAACCATCCTGGCCGAAGTCGCGCGCCACGGCGCCCGCCACGTCTGCGTCACCGGCGGCGAGCCGCTGGCCCAGAAGCGCTGCCTGGTGCTGCTGGAAAAACTCTGCGACGCCGGCTACGACGTGTCGCTGGAAACCTCCGGCGCCATGGACATCGCCGGCGTCGATCCGCGCGTGAGCCGCGTGCTGGACCTCAAGACGCCGGGTTCGAAGGAAATGCACCGCAACCTGCTGGAAAACATCCCGCTGCTGACGCCGCACGACCAGGTCAAGTTCGTCATCTGCGACCGCGCCGACTACGAATGGGCGAAAACGATGCTGGCCGAGCACGGGCTGGCCGATCGCTGCGACGTGCTCTTCTCGCCCAGCCAGGGCCAGCAATCCCCGGCCGAACTCGCCGACTGGCTGCTCGCCGACAAACTCCCGGTCCGCTTCCAGCTCCAGCTCCACAAGGTCCTGTGGGGCGATGTCGCCGGGAAGTAGGAACGAGGTGGATTTTCGATGAACCAGAACAAGAAGCGCGCGGTGGTGTTGGTGTCCGGGGGGATGGACTCGGCGGTGGTGCTGGCGATGGCGCGCGAGCAGGGCTTTGTGTGCCATGCGCTCAGCGTGTCCTACGGCCAGCGCCATACCTCGGAACTGGCCGCCGCGGCGGAGTTGGCGAAGTCCGTAGGTGCCGAGCACAAGGTGGTCACCGTGGACCTACGCAGCATCGGCGGCTCGGCGCTCACCGCCGACATCGACGTGCCCGAGCAGGGCGGGCAGGGCATCCCGGTCACCTACGTGCCGGCGCGCAACACCATCATGCTGTCGATCGCCCTGGGCTGGGCCGAAGTGCTGGGCGCCGACGACCTGTTCTGCGGCGTCAACGCAGTGGACTACAGCGGCTACCCCGATTGCCGCCCGGCCTTCATCGAAGCCTTCGAGCGCCTGGCCAACCTGGCCACCAAGGCCGGCGTCGAGGGCCATGCGCTGCGCGTGCACGCGCCACTGATGCGGATGTCCAAGGCCGACATCGCCCGGGAAGGCGGCCGCCTGGGCGTGGATTTCTCGCGCACGGTGTCGTGTTACCAGGCCGACGACCAGGGCCGGGCCTGCGCCCACTGCGACGCCTGCCGGCTGCGGGCCGAGGGTTTCGCCGCCGCCGGGCTGCCCGACCCCACGCGCTACGCGCCGCGCGCCTGATGCGGTAAACTGCGCGCCTCGTTTTTCCCGTTGGGCCGTTAGCTCAGTTGGTAGAGCAGAAGACTTTTAATCTTTTGGTCGAAGGTTCGAATCCTTCACGGCCCACCACCCTTTTCCTCAGAAGCGCCGGGAAAGCGACAGGCTGCCGTACACCGGTGCCTCGCGCTGGCCGCTGAATTCCCGGCTGCGGCGGTAGTGGGCACCCGCCAGGCGCCAGGGGCCGTGCGTCAGCACTACGCCCAGGCCCAGTTCAGCGAAGCCGGCCCGAGTGTCCACCGAGTGGCTGTCCCGGGTGAGCGTGCCGTCCAGCGTGACGTCATAGGCAACCGCGCGCGCCTCCAGGCTGGCGAAAAAGTGCCAGTCCCAGCCATCACCGCCCGCGTTGCGCAGCACCGGCGCCGTGCCGTCGCCAGCCAGGCGCATCGGGTTGGAGCCGAAGTCGTCGGGCAGGTTCTTGCCGAAGCGGAACTCGACGCCGGCGTTGGCGTAGGTGGACGGACTGCCCAGCGCACCGCCGACCCAGACATTGCGGTCCCAGCCCAGGGCATCGTTGCCGGCGTCGGGCTGGTGCCGCCAGACGCGTTCGTGCGCCAGCTGCAGCAGCGGTTCGTCACGCAGCTGGTTGTCCCAGCCGCGGAAGCGTTCGCGGCCGAACAGGTGGTGGAAGCTGTCCTGGGCCATTTCGCCCTGCGCCGAAGGCCCCACGATACCCAGACGCAGGTGCGTGGCCGCCAGGCGGTTCTCGTCGCGCACCTGCTGGCCGATTCCGAACAGCATCGTGCCGGCGTAGGGCCGGTCGTCAAGGATCAGGTCGGCGCGT
>NZ_CAXBJS010000143.1:0-6979 GCF_963976025.1 uncultured Arenimonas sp. | reverse complement strand
CGCGCCGGTCGAGGGCCTTGTCGGGGAAGGGCGCCGGGTCGAAGGTGTCGTAGAGCTGCTCCAGCGACTGCAGGCGAAGGTGGATGTCGGCCATGGCTCAGTCCTTCGGCTGCCCTGCGCGCACTCCTGCCAGGCGCTCGCGGGCGATGGCGCGGATAACCCGGCGTATCGCGGGCGGAAACGGCGAACGACGAGCGCAGTGGCGCAGCAGCAGGGCGTCGTCCTGGGCCTCGCCCAGCGCCGTGGCCTGGTCGGCCGACACGCCGCCAGCCGGCCGGAACGCCGGTGCGACGGCCTGCAGCAGGCTGTCCTGCTGGCGAAGGCGACGCAGGCGGCGGCGCAGCACGTGCCAGCGTTCGTCGTCTTCGGGATGACGTTTCACGCGCCGGCGCGCCTTGGCTACCCGGCGTTCGCTGCGCGCAACTGCCTTGGCGACATCTTTTTCACGCACGGCGTCCCAGTCCAGTTTCGCCAGCCTGATGGCGAGGGCGTCGAGTCGTGCGCGGCGACGCGCGAATCCCGGATCACGTTCGAGCGCAGCGGCCAGCATCGCGTTCCGCCGCGCAGTCGCCAGCACCATCGCTTCGGGCAGGATGTCGCGCAATTCGGATGGGAGCCTGGGCGCCAGTCGCTGCAGGGCTTCGAGCAGGGCCTGGGCATCCCGCAGCGCGCCCATGCCCTGGCAGGCGGCTGCGAGCGCCGCGTCAAGCCGGCGGCCCTTGTCGCCCAGCGCGCGCGGGGCAAGGGCCAATGCCGCGCGGGCGCGGCGCAGGGACTTGCGTGCCTGGTGGACGCCGTCGTGACGAGCTTCGCCTTCACGCCCCAGCTGCGACGCGGCACCGGCAAGCTGGTCGAGCGCGTAGGCACGCAGGTCGCCGCCCAAACCCTGGCCCTTGGGCACAGCGCGCACTTTCGCGGCCTTGGGCATGGGCAGTCACTCCTGCAAGGGATAACGCCACCCTAGCCCCGCCGCGGGGCCCGGCCCTTGATGTGCATCAATTGGACCGCTCAGGGCAGGCGCGGGTGCCCGGCCTGTGAACGTGCGCGCTCGGGCGGTCCGAACAGCTGGCCCAGGCGGGCGCGCGGGCCGCGGGCGCGCCAGGCGTCGCGCAGCATGTCGCCCCATTCGTGGAAGGTCAGAACCAGCGGGTTGTGGCTGCGCACGGGCTTCACGAGCCCATAGCGGCAGGGTTCGGCATCGTCCTCTGGTTCGAAGGTGCCGAAGAGTTTGTCCCAGACAATCAGCACGCCGGCGTAATTGCGGTCGATGTAGCGAGCGTTGCTGGCGTGGTGCACGCGATGGTGCGAAGGCGTGTTGAAAACCTGTTCAAGCCAGCCCAGCCGACCCACCGCCTGGGTGTGCACGAAGAACTGGAAGGCCAGGTTGATCGCAACCACGGTGACGATGTGCGTGGGCGAAAACCCCAGCAGCGCCAGCGGCAGCCAGAACAGCCACATGCCCGACACCGGATAGGTGATCGACTGCCGGAATGCCGTCGACAGGTTCAGCCGCTCGGACGAGTGGTGGGTGACGTGCGAGGCCCAGCACCAGCGGATGCGGTGCGCGGCGCGATGGAACCAGTAATAACAAAAGTCCTGCGCCACGAAGAGCAGCGCGATCGTCCACCACGTGGTCGGGATTTCGAACAGGCGGAACCGGTGCAGCCACCAGAACACGCCGATCAGCGCCAGCCAGGCCAGCGCATCCACGGCCTGGTGCATCAGCGCCAGGCTGGCGTTGGAAAGTGTGTCGCGCCAGCTGTACATGGCCGGCTGCCGGCGCCGCCAGTACCAGGCTTCCCAGACCACGAACCCCAGGAAAACCGGCGCCAGCGCCAGCAGCAGCCATTCGCCCATCAGGGCGCGGCTTCCAGCGGGGCTTCGAGCGAACGGGCCATGTTCTTCAGGCAGCGGTGCATGGCGCGGCGCATGAACAGGTGCAGCACCACCACGGCCACGGGCGCCAGCCAGCGTTTGGCCAGGGTGAACTCGTAGTCCCAGCGAACGCGGCAGCCGAACTCGTGGCCGGCCAGGCTCCACATGGCCTCGCCCTGCGATACCAGCCAGGCCATCGGCGGGCGGAAGCCGCTGAGCGTGTAGCCGTGGCGCACCGGCGGGTCGTGTTCGATCACGCGTTCGGTGAGCACGTTGCCGTCCACCAGGTGCACGCGGCGCTGGCTGCCGACCGCCAGGTCGGAGTGCAGGCGGATGCCGCTGATGCCTTTCACCGGGCCAAAGCCGGTGAAAAACACCGGGAAACGATCGGGATTGGTCGCCAGTTCGAAGGCGACTTCGGGGGTGCAGGGCAGGCTGCGTTCGGCGGAGACGGTAAGGCGCATGCACGGATTTTGACCCGGCGCGGCGGGGGTGTCCACGACTGGCGCTAGACTGGCCTCCAGCCCCCGGGAGCAAGCCGATGAGTGAAACCATCTACGAAGCCCTGCGCGAAAGCCATGAAATCCAGCGTTCCCTGTGCCGCCGCCTGCTGCGCACCAGCGCCCGGGGCGACGACCGCCAGGAAATCTTCACGCAGCTGCGCATCGAACTGGCCGCCCACGCCGCGGCCGAGGAGCGCTACCTCTACGCCCCGCTGCTGATGCACGACGGCGGCCTCGATGCCTCCCGCCACGCCCTGCACGAACACCACGAAATCGACGAACTGGTGGAAAAACTGCTGGAAGGCGAACCCTCCGACCGCGGCTGGATGAACACCGCCCGGGCCCTGTCGCACCAGGTGCACCACCACCTGCGCGAGGAGGAAAAGAAGTTCTTCCAGGTCTCGGGCAAGCTGCTCACCGAGGCGCAGAAGACCAAACTCGCAGGCCAGTACCGCCGCGACATCAGGCGCATGCGCAAGGCTCTGGCCGAAGGCTGATCCTCAGCCCGCGCGCTGCCGCAGCGCCAGCCAGCAAAGCGCCACGGTGCTGGCGTCGCCCAGCGCGGTGTGCCGCGCGATGACCGGGATGCCCAGGGCGCCGGCAATGGCGTCGAGTGAAAGATCCACGTGCGCATGCGGGTCGGCCAGGCGCCGGTGGTCCAGCCAGGCCTGGCCCAGCTCGGCGCGGCGGTTGGGCAGCGGGAAACCCATCACCACGCGCATCGGACCATCGAGCATGGCGACGTCGAAAGCCAGGTGGTGGCCCAGGAGCGTTCGTGGGCCCAGCCAGCGCAGGAAGCCGGGCAGGATGTCGCGCAGCTGCGGCGCATCGGCGACGTCGGCCGGCGTCAGCCGGTGGTGGCGGATCGATTCGATGTCGAAGGCGCGGCCCGGGTGCACCAGGGTTTCGAAACGTTCGGCCAGCCGCACCCGGCCCTCGCGTACCGGCACCGCGGCCAGGCTGAGGATGGCGTCGCTGCGCGGGTCCAGGCCGGTGGTTTCAAGGTCCAGCGACACCCATTCGTCCTTCGGCGGCCTGGCGAAAAGCGGCGACCACTCGTCGCCGGCGTGGCGGCGGCCCAGCCACCAGCGGCGCAGCGGGTTCATGGCCTAGCCGCCCAGGTGGAACACGTCGGCCACGTGTTCCTTGAACGCGTTGACCACGCGCAGGGCGTCGCGCAGCAGTTCGCGGTCGAGCCGCCGCAGCGCGGCGACGTCGACGCCGTTGGACGGCGGCCGGCCGGCGTCGATATCGGCCAGCTGCTGGCCCAGGCGCAGGCGCATCAGCACGGCCAGCGCCTGCGGCACGTCGCGGCCCAGCTCCGGCGACAGGGCGCCGGCCTTCACCAGCGAGGCGCAGCGGTCGAAGCTGTTGCGGTGGGCGATGCCATGGCGCAGGGCCAGCACGCGCAGACCGTGCACCAGCGGGAATACGCCGCCGCGCTTGAGGTCGGCGCGGCCGTCGGTTTCGCGCACCTGGCCCAGCCAGGTGAGCGGGTTGCCCTTGCTCAGCGTGGCTTCGGCCAGGTACTTAAGGCCGATGGCATCCTGGCCCAGCGCCTGCATCGCCGGGCGCAGTGAATCGTAAAGCGCGGCATTGCCGGCCACGGGCCGGGCATCGAGCGTGATCGCCAGGTCCAGCGCGCTCTGGCCGTCGGCCACGCGCGCCCATTCGCCGATGCGTTCGCGCCAGGCGCTTTGGCTCAGCCGCCAGTGCGGGTTGTTCACCATCACCTTGCCCGGGCAGGGCGGGTAGCCGATGTGTTCGAGCGCCGCGGAGAAGGCCTTCATCGCGTCGGGCAGGCCCGGCCAGTCGAAGCCGTCGGCCAGCACCAGGGCGTTGTCCTGGTCGGTCTTGAGGATCTGTTCGCGGCGACCTTCACTGCCCAGCACCAGCAGGCACAGGCTTTCGTGGTGCTCCGCCGGCACGCACAGCGCGAACAACCGCGCCAGGATGCGGCTGTTGAGCGCGCTGACCATTTCCATCAGGTAGCTCATCTTGGCGCCCTGGGCGTGCAGCTGGCGCACCAGGTCGGTCATGCCGCGGGCGGCGTCGGCGATCTCCTCCACGCTGGCGGCGCGGGCCAGGCGCAGGCTGATCAGGTGCGAACTGCTGGCGTAGTGCGCCAGCACCTCGGCCAGGCCGAGGCTGCCGATGGGCTGGTCGTCGGCGTCGCGCACGATCACGCGCTCGACGTGGTGTTCGGTCATGCTCACCAGGGCCTGGAACAACACTTCGTCGGCGCGCACGGACAGCAGCGGCCGGCTCGCGAGCGGGCCGACCGGCGCATCGCGGTCAAGGCGCCGCACGGCCAGGGCGTCGAGCAGGTCGGTGCGCGTGATGATGCCCGGCCCGTCTTCGCCGGCCCCCGGTTCGACCAGCAGGCAATCGACGCGGTGTTCGCGCAGCGCGCTGGCCGCGGCGGCGATGCCGGTGTCCTGCGGCACGGCATGCACTGGCGCCAGCTGCGCGTCGGCGATGCGGGTGAGCATCAGCCGGCCCAGTTCGCTGGGCTGCTGCTGGTCGGCCAGCAGCTTTCGTTTCACCGACAGCGCTTCGTGGAAGTAGGCGGCGAAGCGCGGGTTGTCGGCCAGCAGTGCCTGGAAGGTGTCGGCGGGCACCAGGAAGCAGACCGTGTCCTGCACCGCCTCGTAGCGGTGCCGCGCCCGCCCGGCGATGACCGCAAAAGCGCCGAACAGGTCGCCCGGGCCGTAGTCGGCGAAACGCGTGCTGTCGGCGCCGCGGCCGTCGAAGGCCTGCACCTCGCCCTTCAGGATCACCTGCACGTGCGCGGACGGCTCGCCGGCCTCGATGATGCGGCTGCCGGCGGCGTGGTAGGCCAGGTCGACGGCGGCCGACAGCCGCTGCTTCTGGCCGGCGTCGAGCAGGTCGAAGGGTGGGGAATCGAGGTCCAGTCCGGGCACGGGCGTGGCCATGGCCGCCAGCCTGACACGACGCGGGCGCGGCGTCAGCGGTGGCGTGCCTACGACTTTGGTCGAAGCCGGCAGGTGGCGGCCGGCGCTACACTCGGCCGGTCCGCAGGTTCCCCGGGGGAGGGGCCGTGATTGCAGGCTGGATCCTGCTGCTGGTGTCGGTTGGCTACGTCGGGCTGCTGTTCGGCGTGGCCTGGCTGGGCGACCGCAAGCCCGTGTACCCGCGCCGCAACTGGCTGCGGCCCATCATCTATTCGCTGGCGCTGGCGGTTTATTGCTCGTCGTGGACCTTCTACGGCGCGGTCGGCACGGCGGCGACCACCGGCCTGGGCTTCCTTCCGATCTACCTGGGGCCGATCCTGCTGTTCCTGTTCGGCTGGCGCATCCTTGAACGCCTGGTGCTGGTGGCCCGGGAACAAAGCACGGTTTCGATCGCCGACTTCCTGGCCGCGCGCTACGGCCGCGCCCAGAACATCGCCGCCACCGTCACGCTGATCGCGGTGATCGCCGCCATCCCCTACATCGCCCTGCAGTTCAAGGCAGTGGCGATGAGCATCGACGTGCTGTCGGGTGCGCCCTCGGACGGCAGCGGCAGCGTGCTGACCGACCCGGCGCTGTATTCGGCCCTGCTGCTGGCCCTGTTCGCCATCCTGTTCGGCACCCGCGAAATCGACGCCACCGAACACCACCACGGCATGATCCTGGCGGTGGCGCTGGAGTCGCTGGTGAAGCTGGTGGCCTTCGCCGCGGTCGGCGTGTTCGCGCTGGGGCACCTGCCCGGCAGCGAGGACATGCTTTCGCGCTTCCAGTCAGCCACACGCGATTTTGTCGCGCCGGGCATCCCGCAGGGTTTCATGGCGCAGACGCTGCTGGCCTTCGCGGCCATCGTCTGCCTGCCGCGCCAGTTCCACGTGGCGGTGGTCGAATGCGGCGAAGTCGCCGACGTGCGCCGGGAGCGCTGGCTGTTCAGCGCCTACCTGCTGGTGATCTGCGTGTTCGTGCTGCCGATCACCTCGGCCGGGCAGGCGTTGTTCGCCGGCGCCGGCGTGGCGCCCGACACCTACGTGCTGGCGCTGCCGATGGCCTTCGACAATACGGCGCTGGCGCTGGCCGCGTACGTGGGTGGTTTTTCCGCCGCCACCGGCATGGTGATCGTGTCTTCGGTGGCGCTGGCGACGATGGTCAGCAACGACCTGGTGATGCCGCTGCTCTGGCGCGGCAGCCTCACCGACCCCAGCCAGCGCCAGCACCTGGGCCGGCGCGTGCTGTGGGTGCGGCGCATCGCCATCGTGGCGATCGCGCTGCTGGCCTATGCCTATTACCGCGGCGCCGGGGAATCGGGGTCGCTGGCGGCCTTCGGCCTGCTGGCCTTTGCCGCGGTCGGGCAATTCGCGCCGGCGCTGATCGGCGGCCTGTACTGGCGCGGTGCCAGCCGCCGCGGCGTGATGGCCGGCCTGGTCGCCGGCTTCGTGCTGTGGGGCTACACCCTGCTGCTGCCCACGCTGACCCGCGCCGGCTGGTTCGACACTGCCTGGCTGCACCTGGGCCCGCTGGGCATCGCCTGGCTGCAGCCCGAAAGCCTGTTCGGCCTGCGCGGCTGGGACCCGATCACCCACGGCACCTTCTGGTCGCTGCTGGTGAACGTGCTGGCGCTGCTGGTGGTGTCGG